>NZ_JANQCJ010000028.1:0-23809 GCF_024723355.1 Micrococcus sp. HG099
CGTGGGGGCTCCTGCTCGGAGGGGCGCGGGGCGGGGGCGGGGCGGGGGGGGGGCGGGTCCGGCGCGCCGGCGCCGGGCCGCGGCGGTCAGTAGTGCAGCTCGACGTCGTCGTCCGCGCGGGTCGGGGCGGTGCGGGGCCGGGCGAACCAGGCGAGCACCACGGTGAGGACCACGGTCAGCGGGACGCCCACGAACTTCAGGGCGGGCACCGCGGGCACCACCAGGAAGGTGATGAGGGCGCCCACGGCGAGGGCGATCAGGGTGGTGCGCGGGGCCTTGTAGGACATGATCGCCTGCACGAACACGGCGCCGAGGACGGCGGGCAGGATGTATGTGCCGACCACGAGCATGAGGTCGGCCGGCAGCACGGAGACGAGCCAGGTGCCCAGCAGGCCCACGAACACGAAGAGGCTGAGCAGGTGCACGGTGGCGGCGCCGCAGATGGCCATCACGGCGGCCACGTCGCCGCGGGGCGTGCCCGGGCGGGCCTTGACGGTGTCCTGCGCCACGACGGCGGCCGGCAGCAGCTTGGAGGAGATGTTGCCGATCATGAACGCCTGGTACATCGCGGAGGAGCCCAGCACGGGGAAGTAGGACAGCGGCTCCACGATCCAGAGCACGCCGAACACGAGGGCGACGGCCACGTAGGCCTTGAGGATCTCCTGCGGGGTGACGCCGAGGTCCGTGAAGAAGTACAGGTAGGCGGGGCCGGCGAGCGAGAGCAGCAGGCCGACGAGCATGGTGGCGGTGCCCACGCGGCTCGTGGTGCGCACGAAGCCGGCCATGGCGTCCGGGGCGGGCGCGGTGACGGGGGCGGCGGCGGTGGTGGTCATGGGGTCCTCCGGGGGGACGGGGTGGTCTGGGGCGGCGACGGGAGGGTGTGGGCGGCGCGTCAGGCCGCGGGGGCGAGCAGGGCCTGGTGTGCGAGATAGGCGGCGGCGAGGCCCACGATGATCGAGATGCCCAGGGCCCACTCCTTGAGCCAGTCGGCCTTGAGGGCGCGGGCCACGAGGAGCAGCAGGAGCATGACGGCGGCGGAGACGGCCGTGGTGATCACGTGCACGGGGGACTTGGGGAACTCCCCGAGGGTGAGGCCCGCGAAGGCGCCCAGCAGGGCGGCGGCCGGGATCACGGTGAGCACCACGGGGTTCACATCGGAGAGGCGCGCGGAGCCGCGCTTGAGGAGGGGCGTGAAGAGCAGGGTGGCCACCATCCAGCCGGCGCCGGCCAGGGACATGGTGATGAACGCCAGGGCGAACACGTGCTGGTCGTAGCCGGGCCCGCCCAGGGGCGCGCCGGCGGACTCGGCCGCGATCTTGGCGGCGCCGGTCTCGAACGCGGCCGAGCCGATCAGGCCGATGCGCACGAGCACCGCGGGGGTGCCGAACAGGGCGAGCAGGGCGATGGCCACCACGACGACGGCCAGGGACGGGCCCACGGACGCGATCGCCCCGGAGCGGAACGCGGTGGACAGCTCCGCGCGCTCGATGCCGAGGCCGGGGGCGGCCCGGCGCGCGGCCCGCACGTAGAGGGCGGACTGGACGATGATGACGGCGAAGACGCCCAGGGCGAAGACCCAGAGGACGGGCGAGTTCGCGAGGGAGAGGACGTCCGAGGACCGGGGGTCCACGGTGCGCGTGAGCAGGGGCATGATCGCCTCCGGGTCGGTGGAACGGTGCTCGCACCACTGTGATGCCGCTCACGTCCACCGGCAACGATCTGGAGGATCGGCCACGGATGTGGCCGGATCCGTCACCCCTCCCACGCGCGGTGGCGCCCGCCCCGCTTGCGTGCGTGGAGCACGAGGGTCGTGTCGACGGAATCGGCCAGCGGGGCCCAGTCCGACGACGTCATCAGGGCGTAGAGCTCCTGGTTGGTGCGGCAGGTGACGTCCGCGACCACCTGGTGCTCGCCGGCCACCGCGACGGCGTAGCGCACCCGCGGGTCCCGGGCCAGGCGGCGGCCCAGCTCCTCCACGGACCCCGGGGCGGCGCGCATCCACAGCAGCGCCTCGACGGGCAGCCCCACCGCCGACGGCTCCACGAGGGCACGGACCTGGAGCCGCGCCGAGCCGAGCAGCGCCGCCACGCGGCGGGCCGCCGTCGACTCCGAGACGTCGGCCGCGCGGGCCAGCACGTCCATGGTGGCCCGGCCGTCCGCCTCGAGGGCCTCGGCGAGCCGCAGGTCCGTGCCGGTGAGCGGGTCGAGCGTGGGGTGCATCGCGGAGAGCTCGGGGCCGTCCTCGCCGCTGAGCGCGGCGACCTGTTCGGCGCTGAGCGCGCCGGTGGTCCACTTGCGGATGGTCCGGAAGTAGCGCAGCACGGGGTACGTGTTGGCGCGGACGACGCCCACGGTGGCGGGCAGCTCGTTGACCAGCACCGGGCGCATCCGGCCCGGGTCGAAGATCAGCTCGGCCACGCAGTCCGCCCCGCCCGTCACGGCGTAGGCGAACGTGGTGTCCGCGCGCTGGGCTAGCGCCTCCGTGGTCACGCGGGCGATCCCCGGCGCGGCCTCGACCCTCAGCAGCGCCGTCTCGGCGCGGACCCGCATCCCCGCGACCACCACCGCGCCCGTCTCGATCAGCGCCGCACCGCGACGGGCCACCGAGCGCTCCGGCTCGTCCAGGACGCGGGCGATCCGCCGCCAGGGCGCGCGCGGGTCGACCTGCAGCGCCGTGGCGATCCGCAGGTCGAGGCCGGTGAGCGCCGTCGTCGTCATGGGCGGTGGGCCGGGGCGCCCGCGCTCAGGCGCCGCGCAGCCCGCCCTGCCACAGCGCGGCGAACGGGGTGCGCCCGGCCACCGCCTGCTCGATGCCGGAGCGGACGAACTCCTTCGCGCGGCGGGCGGCCTCGAGCGGTGTCGCGCCCTTGGCCAGCTCAGCGGTCACCGCGGCGGCCAGCGAGCAGCCCGCGCCGGAGACGCCGGCCTCGCCGATCTTCGGGGCGGAGAGCACCTCCACGGTGTCCGCGTCCACGAACACGTCCACGGCGTCCGGGCCGGGCAGGTGCATGCCGCCCTTGGCCAGGACGGCCGCGCCGGAGACCTCGTGGATGCGCCGCGCGGCGGCCACGAGGTCGTCCACGGAGTGCACGGTCATGCCGGAGAGCTGCTCGGTCTCGAAGTGGTTCGGGGTGGTGAAGGTGGCCAGGGGCAGCAGCTCCGCCTTCAGCGCCTGATCCGTGTCCAGCGCGTGGCCCGGCTCCTGGCCCTTGCAGATGAGGACCGGGTCCAGCACCACGTGGTCCCACTCCTGACGGCGCAGGGCCGCGGCCGAGGTGCGGATGACCTCCGGGGAGCCCTGCATGCCCAGCTTCACGGTGCGCAGCAGCTCCGGGTAGTCCTGCTGGACGGCCTCGAGCTGGTGCTCGAGCACCTCGGTGGGCACGGGGAAGAAGCGGTGGTTCCAGTCGTCCTTCGGGTCGAAGGAGACGATGCAGGTCAGGGCGATGATGCCGAAGACGCCCAGCTCCTGGAACGTCTTGAGGTCGGCCTGGGCACCGGCACCGCCGGTGGCCTCGGACCCGGCGATGGCCAGGGCGAGGGCGGGGACGGCGTCGTGGTTCTGGGAGGCGGGGGCGGTCTGCGACATGGGGCCATCGTAGGGCCCGCACGGCGGCGCGCGTCCCGCCCGCGGGGACGCCGGACGGGAAGCCTGAGCGTGCCGATGGTGTTCACTGTGGGCAGGGCCCTCGGCACACCCGCGCCCGCCCGGGCGCCCCGAGGGGCCCGCGAAGGAGGGGGCGCGTGCTCGAGTTCCTCACCGGCACGGGTCTGGCCACGTCGGCCGGGCTCAACGCCTACATCCCCATGCTGGCCCTGGGCCTGCTGGACCGGTTCACGGGCCTCGTGGACCTGCCCGCGGGCTGGACCTGGCTCTCCGCCGACGCCTCCCTCTGGATCCTCGGCGTCCTGCTCCTGCTCGAGGTCGTGGCGGACAAGTTCCCTGGGGTCGACGCGGTCAACGACGCCGTCCAGACCGTCGTGCGCCCCGCGGCCGGCGGCATCGTGTTCGCCTCGGGCGTCGGCACGGAGACGACGGCGGTCCACGACCCCGGCGCCCTGTTCGGCGGGTCCGGCTGGGTCCCGGTGCTCATCGGCGCGGGCATTGCGCTCGCGGTGCACCTGGCGAAGGCGGGCACGCGCGTGGGCGCGAACACGGTCACGGTGGGGGCCGCCGCGCCCGTGCTCTCGGCGGCCGAGGATGTCTCGGCCGCTGGCCTCGTCGCGGCCGCGCTGTTCCTGCCGGTGCTGGTCGCCGTGCTGGTGGTCGCCGTCGTCGTGGGCCTGTGGCTGCTGGCCCGGCGGTTCCGCGCTCGGCGGACGCGAGGCCGTGCTGCTGCCGCCGCGGGCGGGTCAGAATGGACCGCATGATCCTCATCAACCTGAAGTTCACCGTCCAGCCCGAGCGTGCCGACGAGTGGATGGACGCCGTCGCGAAGTACACCGCGGACGTGCGTTCCGAGCCCGGCAACCTGTTCTTCGAGTGGTACCGCCCGGTGGAGGGCGGCCCCAACGAGTACCTCCTGATCGAGGGGTTCACCGATGAGGGCGCGAAGGCCCACGTGGAGTCGCCGCACTTCCAGGAGGGCATCGACGCCATGCGCCCCCTGCTGGCGAGCACCCCGCAGATCATCTCCGAGCACGTGGACGCCGAGGGCTTCGGCCCCATGGGCGAGCTGCAGATCGACTGACCCGCGGCCGGGCCCGCCCGGGGTCCGGGAGTGCAGGGGGAGGCGCGGCGCGCGCCCCCGGGGCGGCGCCCGCGTCATCATGACGACGCATGGGCGCCGCCTCTGTGTTCCGCATCACACCGGGGCTACGGTGGGGGCATGAGCACCGAGCAGAACAGCACCCAGATTCCCGCCTACCGGGCCGCGCACGTCCCCGCCGGGCAGGACCTGGGCCACCGCTGGTCCACCCGCGTGGCCGACCACGAGGACCCGGCGGACCGTCGCGCCATCCGCCAGATCGCCGAGCTCACGTTCGAGTCCTCCGCCGAGGCCGACCTCGTGGAGGAGCTGGCCGGCGGCGGCGAGGGCTGGCTGCCGCAGTACTCCCTCGTGGCCATGACCGCCTCCATCCCCGGCACCGACCTGCAGTCCGACCCCATGGGCTACGGCACCCTCGTGCGCGCCCACGTGGGCGAGGCCGAGGTGCTCGCCCTCGCGCCGCACGGCGTCCTGCCCGAGCATCAGGGCGAGGGCGCGGGCACCGCGATCGTCAACGCCCTGCTGCAGAAGGCCCAGGGCGACGGCGAGAAGGTCGTGGTGGTCTACGGCTGGCCCGAGTACTACGCGAAGTTCGGCTTCCGCCCCGGCGCCGAGCACGGGGTCACCGCCGCGTTCGCGGACCAGCCCGAGGCCCTGCAGGTGCTCACGCTCCAGGACGACGCCGAGGTGCCCTCCGGCGAGTTCCGCTACCCGCCGGCCTTCGGCGCGGAGAACGCGCAGGTGGCCGGCCGCGCCTGAGCGGCGGCGCCGCCCGCGCGCGTCAGCCGAGGAGCCGCCGCACCGCCTCCAGTGTCCGCTCGGCGGCGGAGGGCTCGGCCGTGAGCCGCGCGACGACCTCGGCGAGGTCCGCGCGCAGGCCGGCCTCGGCGTCGTCGTCGGGGGAGTGCAGCCAGGCGCGCAGCGCGCGGTTGTGGACCGCCACCACGGCCGCCGCGAGCCCGACGGCGACCCCGCCCCGGGCGGGCGTGTCCGGCAGGGCGTCCGCGAGCCAGGCCGAGAACAGCTCCTCGTAGCGGTGCGAGGTGAGCAGCTCGCGCGTGCGCAGCGCCTGCGAGCCGCGCAGCAGGCGGGCGCGTGCCTGGGCCCGCTCGGGGTCGCGCGTGTGGTGGCGGAAGACCTGGAGGACGGCCTCGTCGAGGGCCTCGCGCACCCCGAGCGCGGTGCCCCGCAGGAACTCCTCGAGGTGGGCGAGCAGCGCCGCGTGGTCGGCGAAGACCACCTCCTCCTTGCCGCCCAGGTTCCGGAAGAAGCTGGCGCGGCTCATGCCGGCCTCGCGGGCGAGCTGGTCCGCGGTGACGGCGTCGTAGCCCTGGCGATCCAGGAGGTGGATGAGGGCGGTGAGGGTGTCCTCGGCGGGCGTCGACATGCGGGCCATCGTGCCATGTGCGGACACTCTGGTGAGACTCCGTCTGACTCGGTGAGATTCCGTGTCACTCCGTGTAGGGTGACAGCTGACACCCGACCCAGCCCCGGAGGCTCCGCCATGACCGAGAACCTGCCCACCGCCGAGCCCGACTACGACGTCGCCGCGCCGCTCGACACCGACTTCTACCTCGCGCTCGGGGACGTCTCCCACGACGAGAAGGAGGTCTGGCGCCGCGCCCGCGCCTTCGCCCTCGAGCCGGACGTGCTGCCCCGGATCCGCGAAGCCTGGGACCGCCACGAGTACCCGATCGACCTCGTCGCCCGCCTGGGCGCGGCCGACCTGCTGCGCGACGGCGTGCCCGTGGACGGGCTGCCCGAGGTCTCCCGCGTGGCCGCGGGCCTGGCCATGATGGAGCTGTCCCGCCTGGACGGCTCGATCGCCACGGTCGCCGGCGTGCAGGGCGGCCTGGCCATGCGCTCCATCCAGCTCTGCGGCAGCGACGAGCAGCGTGCCGAGCTCCTGCCCGCCATGTCCCGCGGCGAGCTCTACGGCGCGTTCGCCCTGACCGAGCCCACCCACGGCTCCGACTCCGTCTCCCTCGAGACCCGCGCCGAGCGCGTGGACGGCGGCTGGCGGCTGCGCGGGCACAAGAAGTGGATCGGCAACGGCGCCGCCGGCGGCGTCTCCGTGGTCTGGGCGCGCAGCGCCGAGGACGAGCAGGTCCGCGGGTTCATCGTCCGCCAGGAGTCCGAGGGCTACACGGCCGAGGTCATCAAGGGCAAGGTGGCCCTGCGCGCCATCGACCAGGCCCACATCACCCTCGACGGCGTGTTCGTCCCCGACGCCGACGTCCTGCCCGAGGCCCGCTCGTTCAAGGACACCTCGCGCGTCCTCTTCGCCACCCGCGTGGGCGTGGCGTGGTCCGCGCTCGGGCAGGCCGTGGGCTGCTACGAGGCCGCCGTCCAGTACGCCGGGCAGCGGATCCAGTTCGGCCGGCCGCTGGCCTCCGCCCAGACCGTGCAGACCCGTCTCGCGGAGATGCTCTCCCAGCTGACGCAGGTGCAGCTGCTCGTGCTGCGCGCCACGCGCCTGGAGGACGAGGGCCGCCTCACCGGGCCCATGGCCTCCCTGGCCAAGTACTCCGCCACGCGCGCGGCCCGCTCGATCGCCGCCAACGCCCGCGACATGCTCGGCGGCAACGGCATCCTCATCCAGAACGAGGTGGCCCGCCACTTCGCGGACATCGAGGCCATGCACACCTACGAGGGCACCGAGACGGTCCAGGGGCTGATCATCGGCCGCGACATCACGGGGATCGGCGCCTTCGCCTGACGCGTGGGGGCGGGCAGGCCTGACGACGACGGCGCCCCGCGGCCCCGCCTGGCCCCGCGTGAGCCCCGGCCTCGCGGCCCCGCCTGACTCCGGAGCCCCCCGCCTCAGCCCTTTGGCGCGTAGTACCGCCCGAGGGTCTCGGCCTTGAGGTCGGCGAACGTGCCGTCCTGCATCGATGCGCGGATGCGGTCCACCAGGGACACCGTGAACCGCTCGTTGTGGATGGAGATGAGGGTGTGCGCCACCATCTCCTTCGCCTTGAACAGGTGGCGGATGTAGGCGCGGGAGTAGTGGGCGCACGTGTAGCAGTCGCACTCGGGGTCCAGCGGACCGAAGTCGCGCTTGTACTTCGCGCCGGGCAGGTTGTAGCGGCCGTCTCGGGTGTAGAACGCGCCGGTGCGGGCCACACGGGTGGGGGAGACGCAGTCGAAGGTGTCGGCGCCGTTCTCGACGGCGGTGAACAGGTCGTCCGGCTCGGAGATGCCGAGCAGGTGGCGCGGCCTGTCCTCGGGCAGCTCCTGGGCGCACCAGCCCACGATGGTCCCGAGGTTCTCCTTCTCCAGGGCCCCGCCCACGCCGTAGCCGTCGAAGCCGGTGCTCACGCCGTCGACGTCGCCGCCGCCGGCGAACTCCGTGCGCATCCCCGCGAGGTCCCGGCAGGCTTTGCGGCGCAGGTCCTCGTACTGGGCGCCCTGGATCACGCCGAACAGCGCCTGGTAGGGGCGGTCGGCGCGCTCGCGGGTCAGGCGGGCGTGCTCGTCGAGGCAGCGCTGCGCCCAGCGGCGGGTCCGCTCGAGCGCCTCCTCCTGGTAGCCGCGGGAGTTGTGCAGGGTGGTCAGCTCGTCGAACGCGAACATCACGTCGGCGCCGAGGCGGTGCTGGATCCCCACGGAGACCTCGGGGGTGAAGCGGTGGCGGTCGCCGGTGAGGTGGGACTTGAACCACACGCCGTCGTCGTCCACGTTGGCGAGGCGCTCCTTGCCGGGGGCGACGGCGTCGTCGGCGCCCTGCCCGTCCGGGGCGGAGGGGCCCTTCATGTCGATGACCTTCTTGAACCCGGAGCCCAGGGACATGACCTGGAAGCCGCCGGAGTCGGTGAAGGTGGGGCCGGGCCAGTTCATGAAGGCGCCGAGGCCGCCGGCCTCGTCGAGCAGGTCGTCGCCGGGCTGCAGGTACAGGTGGTAGGCGTTGGCCAGCAGCGCCTGCGCGCCGAGCTCGGCCATGGACTCCGGCAGCACGGCCTTGACGGTGGCCTGCGTGGCCACGGGGATGAACGCGGGGGTCTGGATCTGCCCGTGCGGCGTGCTGATCACGCCGGTGCGGCCGAGCGGGGCGCCGTCCACGCCGCCCGCCTCGAGCCGGTGGGTCACCTCGAAGCCGAAGTGCGAGGGGTGCGCGGGGGCGCCGGAGGAGGACGACGACGGCGCGGGGCCGGGGGACGTGTCAGGCATGGGTTCCAGGGTAGTGGGGCGGGACGGCGGCAGGGGCGGCCCCCGAGGGAGGCCGCCCCTGCCGTCGTCGTGGCGACGGGCGTGCGGCGACGGAGCGCGCTGGGCGCGCCGCCACCGCCGCCGCGTCACTGCACGCGGATCTGCGTGGTGTCCACGACCTTCCCCTCGTGGAGGATGTCCACGGTGCCGGTGTAGACGCTGGTGCCGTCGGTGTCCAGCGTGCCGTGGAAGACGTGGGTCTGGCCGGGCTTCACCGCGGCCGAGGCCGGGTCGAAGCTCAGCACGCCGTTGTCGCCGGCGCCGGCCTGCGGGAAGAACACGCGCAGGGTGTAGTCGATCGGCTCGTCGTGCTCCACGCCGTCGGCGCCGGTCTTGGCCACCACGAAGATCCGGTGCTGCGGGGCCGAGCTGTAGATCGGGCCCTGGAACACCTCCATGCCGGTGCCGCGCGTGACGGAGCGGGCCACCGGGTAGGACGTCCACGAGCCGGTGACGTAGACGTCCAGGTCCACGTCCTCCGCCGAGGTCTCCGCCTCGATCCGCACGGTGGGGTAGCCGCGCGGGTAGGCGAAGTCGTGCCCGGTCAGGGCCGGGTCGGTGGAGTCGAAGAACGTGCGGCGCACGGTGGTGCCGATGTGCTCGGTGCCGGCGGTGAGGCCGTTGACGCGGGTGGTGAAGGTGCCGTCCACGCCGGAGAGCACGGGCAGCTCCAGCCCGTCGGCGTCCCGGCCCACGGTCACGGAGGCGGGGGCGTCGGCGACACCGGGGCGCGCGACCACGGGGATGCGCACCTCCTTGCCCGCGGGGCCGGACCACACGACGTGCCCGGTGGCCCACTGGCCGGCGGGGGCGCCGGCGGCGGTCAGGGTGATCTCCACGTCCTGCTCCTGGCCGCGCCGCGGCTGGATCACCTGCGGGGACACGGACACGTCCATGCCCTCCATGCCCTCCACGCGGGCGGTCCACACGCCGTTGTTGCCGCCCACGTTCTTCAGGGTGCGGGTCACGGTCTGCGAGCCGTAGAGCTCGCCGACGGCGATGGAGGGGACGTTGAGGTCCGAGGCGTCGATCGGGGTCTCGGAGACGGGCTCGCCGCTGCCGGAGAACACGATGCCCTGGCCTGCGAGGTAGTCGTACCAGTCGCCCTGGTCGGTGTCGAAGACGAGGCCCGGGTCGAGGATCTTCGTGGGGTCCACGAAGCCGGCGCCCTCGGCGAACGGGGAGGTGGCCGAGGCGTGGTCGCCCGCCGTCGTCATCAGGGAGGACTTGATCTCCATGGGACCGAGGTCCGGGCGGCCCTGCTTCACGAGTGCGGCCAGGCCGGCGACGTGCGGGGAGGACATGGAGGTGCCGGAGGAGTAGGCGAAGTCCTCGCCGGCCTCGTCCGGGGAGTAGGCGGCGAGCACGTCCACGCCGGGCGCGGAGACGTCCGGCTTGAGCAGGTCGGAGGCGGCGGCCAGGGACGGGCCCCGCGAGGAGAACCCGGCGACCTCGGGAACGCGGGTGGTGGTGCCCTCGGTGGTGGGCAGGATGCGGCCGGTGGGCTCCTCGGTGTCCACGTAGGCCAGCAGGCGGTCGCGCTCGGTGTGGGGCAGGTGCACGGCGGGCAGGGCGTGCAGGTCCGCGTTGAGGCCGGAGTCGGAGACGTTCACGAGCACCATGCCCGCGCCGCCGGCGTCGGCCACCACCTGGGACTTCTCGGCGCGGGCGTTCTCGCCGCGGTCGCAGACCACGAGCATGTCGGCGGCCGCCGCGGCGTCGAGGGTGCCGGGCAGGCAGAGCGCGGCCCGCGCGGCGTCGACCCCGTCCGCGGCGAGGTCGGCGGCGTGGACCATGGGGGTCTCCGCCTCGAGGGGCGCGGTGATGGACGAGCCGATGAAGCGCTGGCCGTCCCCGGTGACGAGGGTCTGCTCGTAGACCGCGTGGGTGGACGCGGCCACGGTGGTGATCCACGGGGAGGGGTGCGCCGTCGTCGAGACGGTGGGGCCGGAGTTGCCGGAGGACGCGGCCACGAACACGCCGGCCGCGGCGGCGTGCATGAACGCCACCTCCACCGGGTCCACCACGTTGGAGGTGGTGCCGGAGATGGAGTAGTTGAGCACGTCCACCCCGTCCTCCACGGCGGCGTTGATCGCGGCCACCGTGTCCGAGGTGGCGCAGCCGCCGCTCGGCACGCCCTCCCAGCAGGCCTTGTAGGCGGCGACGTGTGCGCCCGGGGCCATGCCGGAGATCTCGCCGCGCGGGGTGCCGTCGACGACGGCGGGCACGCCCGCGTTGCCGGCGGCGGTGGAGGCGGTGTGGGTGCCGTGGCCGCCCGCGTCCAGCGGGGAGAGGGTCTCCACGGGGGCCAGGCGCCCGGCGCCGAAGCCCTGCACGAAGTACTTGGCGCCGATCAGCTTGTCGTTGCAGGAGTCGTCCGGGAAGGCCTCCTCGTCGCCGGTCTCGCAGCCGCCGGCCCAGTCGGCCGGGGCCGCCGGGTGGCCCCGGTCCAGGAAGGAGGCGGCCTCCGGGCGGATGCCGGAGTCCACCACGCCCACGACGACGCCGCGCCCCGCGTCCGTGGCGGGCGCCTTCTTGCCCACCACCTGCGCCCACAGGCCCTTCTTGCCGGTGAGGCCGAGGAAGTCCGGGGAGGAGACGGTGTCCGGCTGCCGGATCTCGTCCGGCACCACGGCGAGCACGGCCGGGTCGGAGGCGAGCGCGGCGGCCTCCTGGGCGGTGAGCTCGCCCGCGAAGCCGTTGAGGCTGGTGGTGTAGCGGGTGTGCGGGGCGGCCTCGGCGCCGGCGCGCTCGAGCGCCCGGTCCTGGCCGCGCTCCAGGTGCGCGGCGTACTTCTTCGCGTTCGCGCTCTTCGGGTTGAACCCCTTGTCCCGGCCGAGCCCCTTGCCGGGCTTGGTGGGCGCATAGCCCGGGGTGCCGCCGTCGTACGAGGCGACCGGGGCCTCGGCCATGAGGACGATGTAGCCGCCGTCCTCGAAGACCTCGGGGGCGGTGCGCGGCCCCTGGTCGGCGGTGCCGGCCGCGCGGGTCACGGCGGTGACGGCGTCGGCCTCGGCGGCTGCGGGGGCGCCGGTCCCGGACGTGGCGCCGGCGGCCGAGGCGCCGGTGAGCACCAGCGCGAGTGCCGAGGTCATGCCCAGCGCGCGGTGGCGGCGTGAGAGCGGGGGAGTCATGGAGGGGCCCTTCCTGAGTGGGATGACGTCGGGATCGCGGGCCGCACCGGAGGTGCGGCGCCCTGCTGGGTGCTGCGGTGAGAGGTGCAGGATGCGGTGCGGGGCGGCCCGCGAAGCCGTGCCACCCATCACAGCACCATGACGGATGTCACACATGGTTCTGGGCTAGCGTGAACACGTCATGGCGGGATCCCGCCACCGTCTCGCGCGTCGGCCCGGAGGTCCCTCCGGGCTCGTCCGACCGACGCCGGATGGGCCGTCGTCGACCTCGGAAGAAGGGAGGGGCCGTGACCTCCACGGGATCCGCCGGGCTGGACCCGGCCGACGTCGCCGCCTTCCGCGCCCTCCTGGCGCGCCCCGAGACACCTGCCGAGGAGCTCGACGACGACGCCGTGGCCCGCCTCGCCGAGCTCGGCCTGGTGCGCCGGGGCGAGGACGGGTCCCTCGCGGTGATGCCGCCGCACCGGCCCCTGCTCGCCGAGGCGCATCGAGCCCAGGCCCGTGCCGACGCCCTCCGCGAGGCCGCCGAGGTCCTGCGGGGCGAGTTCCGCCGTCGTCCCGGGGCGGGCCGGGAGGCGATCGAGGTGGTGGTCGGCGGCACGGAGATCGTGGGGGCCGCCGTGCAATTGACCCGCCAGGCCCGGCGGATCGTGCGCGGCTTCGACCGCGGCCCCTACTTCCATGCCGAGGCGCTGCCGGAGGCCGCGCAGTCCCGCTCCTGGGAGCGCGGGGTCCACTGGCACGTGATCTTCGAGGGCAGGTCCCTGCAGTCCGAGCCGCCCGAGCGCTGGGAGCTGCTCGGCTCCACACCCGGAGAGACCGGCCGGATCCTGCCGCGGCTGCCGTTCAAGCTGCTGATCGCCGACGATGCTGTCGCGCTGATCGGCCTCGCCGGCGTCGCCGGGCAGGGGGAGGGGCTCGTGGTGCGCGGATCCCTGCTGGTGGACGCGCTCGTGCGGCTGTTCGAGCTGCAGTGGGAGATGGCGGTGCCGATCGCCGACGTCGCGGGGCCGGACGACGACGCCGCGGCCCTCACCGAGCAGGAGCGGCGCCTCCTGGCGATGCTCAGCTCCGGGATGACGGACGAGGCGATGGCCCGCGCCGTCGGCCTCTCGCACCGCACCGTGCAGCGGCGCCTGGCCGAGCTCGCCCGCCGGGTGGGTGCCGAGGGCCGGTTCCAGCTGGGCGTGCAGGCGGCCCGCCGCGGCTGGGTGTGAGGGAACGCATTGAGCCGACCGACCTCCAGCGACATCACCGCCGGGCAGAACGGCGGCGAGGTCGCTCAGCGTCGGCCGGGGCTCAGCACCTGCTTCTGACGACCACCGCTGGGGACCTCACCGAGGACGCGACCACGCTGCGCGTGCCGGGAGCGGGCCGAGGCGTCGTTCCCGGGCTGAGGTCTTGCGGGGGTGCCGTCATGTCCCGGTGGACGTGGCCCCCTTGTCCGCTGCAGCCGGCCCTTCCGCGAGGCGCCCCTGCTCGTCGCGTGTCCAGCGGGTCCCGGCAGCATCGGTGAAGGCCAGCGACGTGACCCGGAAGCGCTCGGCGTTGGTCAGGGGCCGTGGCACGATGGCCAGTTCATCGGATTGGACGCCGTAACCCCACTCGTTCTTTCCGAGCTCGAAGTACGTCCGTCCGGGCGGGAACATGGCCGCTTCGAGAGCAGGCACGGGGTATTTCGAGGTGATCATCGCGTGTCCGTCATAGACGGGGACCTGAGACGAGTTCTCGATGGCCAGAAACCACCGCCGACGCACCGTCGCTGCGAGGTTGTGCTCACGCTCGGCCACGACGCACATCCAGGCGGCCACCTGTCGCGCTTGCTCCTGCCGCTCGCGGTCCTCCTGGCGCTGGTCTCGCTGTCCCTCCACCCGTCCCAGACGCCAGGACTCGAACGCCGACCAGCCGGCGGCCACGAGGGCGAGCAGGGAGATCGCGAGAGTGGTCCAGCCCAGGGCGTCCATCACAGGAGTCCTTCCTGGTGGGGAGACACCCCGCGCTTGATGGTCTTGGGCACCTTGCGCTCGGCTGCGGTCGGGACGGGAAGGTCGGCGGCGGTGATGAGCTCGCCGGCCAGGATCGCAGCGAGCAGCTCGGCCTGCTGGTCGCCGAGTGCCACCGTCTCCGTCAGTACGCGGAGGAGGTCCAGCAGCTCGTCGTTCCACTCGTCCGCCCATTCCGTGGGACGGATGCGGTCCAGGGGCGTTGCGGCCTTGCCTGCCGCTCTGCCGATGCCCTTGGCCGTCCGGGCACCGAGCCACTTGTCCACGATGTTCATGCCGGAGACGGAGAACGCGCGCACCTCGGGTGATACGCCGGTGATGACGCCGTCTCCCACGCGCAGTTCGCGGGAAGCGGCGTCATAGGAGAGGGAGGCCGTGTCCGCAGGGATCTGCGTGACCGCCTCGGACCAGCCGAGCCCGGGGACGCGGGGGACCCGCCCGCGGGGCCGGTCGGCGGACGTGAAGCGCTCTCCGTAGGTCTGCAGCCACAGCAGACGCTCGCCGAGGGCGACGGCGGCATCCCACAGTGACGCATCCGTCGTGAGCGGCCACGGCCCCCACATAGGCGGCCAGGTCCTCGGGCGTCACGTCGTGCCCGAGGCGATCCGCGAGCAGTTCGAGCAGACCGGAGGTGACGTTGGGTTCGGCGGCTCCTGCGTCCCGGTAGAGCGGGATGACGTCCTTGCCGCCGAACGAGCCGACGTAGTGGTGCAGGTCCGGAACTGCCGTGGCGACCGTCACCGCGGGGCCACCGCTGGTCCGCGCGGTCTTGGGGGAGACGAGGAACAGCTGGCGGTCGGACAGCGCCTGCCACAGCGCCGGGCTCTCCGTCTTCGCCAGGCGAGGGTCATCGAAGGTCCACTGGCGGTCGAAGGACCGCCACGCTAGCCGGACCACGGGTTCAGGGTCGGCATCGACGGGCAGGCTCGCCAGAGTCGGCAGCCCGGCCACGGCGGTGTGGATGGTCCGCCCGGAACTGCCCGGAACGAATCGTTCCAACCGGGCGTCGGCGTCGTCGTCGGCAAGGAGCACCCGCCAGCGCCGGCGCAGGGTCTGCGGGTCCGGCGCCACGGGCCAGGCGCGGTTGAACTTGATCCCCGGCTGCTGCCAGGGGAACAGGTCCGCCAGCAGGGGCATGGCGGTCCACTCCTCGCCGCCGCTCGACGGCACGAAGGGTGCGCCGTCGGGCGCCGAGACCTGCTCCCAGCCGTCGGCGGCGTCCAGGCGCTGGATCCGGTCCAGCGCCGCGAACTTCTCCGCCCGCGTGCCTCGGAGCCGCCGGTAACGGACCATCGCCTCCCGCGCCGCCTTGCCGGTGCGCACCAGCGTCACGATGGCCACCGGGGTCTGGATGTCGAAGACGTTCTCCTCCTTGCGGGCTCCCCGCCCCTCGCCGCCGAGGTCCATCACCCAGATCTCGCTCGCCGTTGCCTGAGCCAGCCGTCGCAGCCCCACGAACGCCGGACCCGTCAGCCAGGACGAGGCCGTGATGAAGGAGAAGACCGCGTGGTCCTTGGGGTCCTGCTGGAACGCCTTCCAGATCGCCCAGCGCCAGAAGTACACGTACAGGTTGTACAGGGACGCTTGGGCGGAGAAGATCACGCCGGAGTCCTGGGCCGGCTTGATGACGTCGTCGAACAACGCGTCCCCGGAGCCGCTGCCCTGTTCTACCCAGCCGCCCGTGCCGGAGGTGACGCGGTCGTAGGGCGGGTTGCCGATCGCCACCGTGATCTGCTGATCGCGCTTGACGCGGCGGGCCGACTCGGCAGCCTCCGCCAGCACCCGTGCGTCGCCGAAGAGCCCCGTGGGCATGCCCGCAGACGGGTCCTCCAGGGTGTCGGTCAGGTACACGCCGATCTCCTCGGCCTGGAAGGCATGCCCCTGGGCCTCCGCCAGGCGCTGGCCGATGCGCAGGTGCGCCACCGAGTACGGCCCGGGCAGCAGCTCGAAGGCCTCGGCCTGCTGGTCATGATCAGCGGCATCGTCGGCGGCAACACCAGTCGTGCGCTCGATCCGCAGGACTTCCGTGGTTTCGCGCTCAGCGACCCCGTTGCCCCCTCATCTTCGTGAACGGCACCGATGCGCCGGTGGCACAGCACTTCACGCTCCTCCATGAAACCGCGCACATCGTTCTGGGCCACAGCGCCGTCTCCGGCAGTCGGCTGCGGGGCGGGACGGGGGAAGAGGCCTGGTGCAACCGCGTGGCGTCCGCGGCCCTGGTGCCGTTGGACGAGGTCCGACGTGCTCGCCGAGACTCTGCCGGCGTGCCGCTGGCGGAGCTGGTGGAGGACCTCGCGGCCCGGTATTGCGTCAGCCGCAGCGTCATCTACCTTCGCCTGCGTGTGGCGGGGCTGGTGAGCGAGGACGTCGTCTCCAGGCACTTCGAGGAGCAGGACGCGGATGCGCCGGGGCGCACGCCACGTCGGCGACGCGAGAGCGGGGGCGACTACTACCGGACCGCGACCGTACGACTGGGAAGCCGCTCATCCGCGCGGTGCTGCGGAGCACCCGCGAGGGCCACACCAGCTACCGCGAGGCAATGCGGCTGATGGGCACGCACAAGATCGAGGTGCCGCATGAGATGGGCCGGCAGGCAGGGGTCGCGTGATGTTGTTGCTGGACGCCGACACGTTGATCCAGGCGAAGAACACGTACGACGCGTTCGACTTCGCGCCGGGGTTCTGGGACTGGCTCGATCGTGGCCATGCCGCGGGCCTGCTGGCCAGCGTGGAGGCTGTCGGACAGGAACTCAAGCGCGGACACGATGAACTCGCAGACTGGGCGTCCGCACGCCCGTCCTTCTTCGTCCAGCCCGGAGCGGCCGTGCCGGGGAGCATCGCCCAGCTGGCCGCCTGGGTCCACGGCCAGGCACAGTACACTGCCGCCGCGAGGCAGGAGTTCCTCGCAGGCGCCGGCGACCTCTTCTTGATCGCCCAGGCGCACGGCGGCAGCCACGCAGTGGTGACGTCAGAACAGTCGCGGCCCGAGTCCAAGAAGCGGGTCATGATCCCCGATGTCTGCCAGGCGGTCGGCGTCCCGTGCGTCGACCTCTTTGGCGCCCTGCGGGCGACCGGAGGACTGATGCTGGTCCTCTCTCCCGCTTCCTGAGCCCGGACCCCTCAGCCGAACACGCGACGGAAGTTCTCCAGGATCCGCGGCGGCTCGGGGGCCGGCGTCGACTCGATGCGCGCGAACGTGTTCTCGGCGTCCTCCGGGTCCACGTACCCGTGGTGCAGGTAGATGCGCAGCCGCTCCACGAGCCCGGCCTGGTCCAGCTCGGGGTGGAACTGGGTGGCGTACTGGCGCCGTCCCAGGCGGAACATCTGCGTGGGGCAGGCCTCGCCGGTCGCCAGCACGACGGCGCCCGGAGGCGGGACCGTCAGCCCCTCCTTGTGCCCCACGTAGGCGGTGAAGCGTGGTGGCAGGCCCTCCAGCAGCGGATCCGCGGCGCCGGCCTCGGTGAGAGTGACGTCGGTGGGTCCGGCGGGCTCGGCGTGGGTGCCGTCCACGGTGCCGCCGGCGTGCGCGCCGAGCGTGCCCACGCCGTAGCAGCAGCCCAGGAACGGGGCGTCAGCGTCGAGGACGGCGTCCAGCATGCGTCCCAGCTCGAGCTCGACCGCCACCTGCAGCTCGTCCTTCGTCTCCTGCGGGACGGACGAGGTGTAGGGGCTGCCGGAGAGGATCACGCCGGCGTGCCCGGCCACGAGCGCGGCCCAGTCCTGGCGGGCGTCGGGGTCGGCGTCGAGGGCGCGGTCCAGGCGCAGGGCGGACAGCTGGTGCTCGGCGAAGCCGCCGAGGTGGCGGACGGCCTCCTCCTCGGCGCGCGCGGCCTCGTCCTCGGGGCGGGTCTGGATGAGCAGGAACGGCCGTCCCGACGGCGGCGCGTCGGCGGACGGGGCGGGCTGCGGCGCGGACGGGGTGCTCATCCTCGCAGACTAGCGGGGCGCGGACCCGGGACCGCCGGGACGACGCCCCGTGGCACCGCCCCCACGCTTTCGTGCGGGAAACGGGAGCCTTCCCACCCCCGTTCCCGTTTCCCACACGAAAGTGATCGGTGCTTTCGTGCGGGAAACGGGAGCCTTGCCACGGCGTCAGCGGCCGGACCAGGGCCGCTCGTCCGAGGCCCACGGCAGGGGGCGGACCTTCTCCTCGGGGTGCGGGTCCGACGCCAGGCGGCCGTACAGGTGCACGTCGTGCCGGCGGCCGTCGATGAGGAAGTGCCCGCGCTGCGTGCCCTCATGCAGGAAGCCGGCCGCGCGGGCCACGGCGCCGGACGTCGGGTTGTTCGCCCGGTGCCCCAGCTCGAGGCGCTCGAGGCCGCCCTCGGCGAGCTCCGCGTCCGCGACGGTCGCGGCCGCGCGCGCCATGATCGCGTCCCCGCGCCAGGCGGAGTTCAGCCAGTACGCGAACCACCCGGAGCGGTTCTCCTCATCCCGGACCACGGTGACCAGGCCGATCAGCCGGTCCGTGCCCGGGTCCACGATGGCGACGGCGTCCATCGCCTCGGACTCCAACAGCCGGTCCACGTAGGCACGCGCGGTGGCCTCGTCGGAGACGTCGCCCTGGCGTGCCATGCCCACGGGGTCGGAGCGGAAGCCTTCGAGGACGGCGTCGGCGTCGTCGGAGTGCAGGGGTCGGAGCTGGGCGCGAGCGGTGCCGGTCATGCCGGGAGCATAGTCGCCGCGGGGCCCGGAATGTGAGCCACGCCACCCCTTCTGCTCCCCCCCTCCGCCCTCACCGCCTTCGTGCGGGAAACGGGAGCCTCTCCCGATCGTTTCGTGCGGGAAACGGGAGGCACCCCGCCCAGCCGGCGCCGGCCGGGAGCCGCGTGGCGTCCGCCACCCGCCCCCGCGCCCGATCTCACGTCCGCCGCGGGAGTCGGACCGGCCGTCGTCGCGGCTTCACTCCCAGGACCGGACCGCCCGCCGCCGCCCCTCCATCTGTCCCACCCCCGGACCCCCACGACCCGCCGAAGGGACCCGCCGCGTGCGCCTGGCCGCCGTCAACCCGATCCCCGGCCTGTTCACCATCGCGCCCGCGGACCGCGACCACGAGGTCGGCCTCCGCGTGGGCGTCACGGTGCTCGTGCCGCTGCTGGTCCTGCTCGCCACGCACCGCATGGACCTCGCGGTGTACGCCGTGTTCGGGGCCTTCACCGGCATCTACGGGCGCAACCTGCAGCACGGTCCCCGACTGCAGGCCCAGCTGCACGGCGGCGGCCTCATGCTCGCGGTGCTCGCCGCGGCCACGCTTGCCGGCCACCTGGGCGTCTCCGAGCAGGCCGACCCCTGGGGCCTGGTGCTGTGGACCACCGTGGTGGCCGGCGTCTGCGCGTTCGTGTGGGCGCTCGCGGTGGGCATGGCCTCGCGGGTGCACCCGGGGCGGCGCCACCAGATCGTGTGGCCGGACACGGTGCTCCACGACGACGGCGCCCGCCGCCTGATCCTGTGGGAGGCGGCCTGGTACGTGGTCGCCGCCGGCGTGGCCGGCGTGGTGGCCACCCTGCTCGCGGCCCCGGCGGGGGTGCACCACAACTACTGGGCGATGGTGGCCGCCGTCGTGCCCCTCGTGGGGCACTCGGCCCGGTACCGGGTGAGCCGCGGCCTGCAGCGCGTGATCGGCACGTTCCTGGGGCTGGTGCTCACCGCGGGCATCATCCTGCTGGACCCGCCCGTGATCGTGCTGGTGCTGATCATCGCGGTGCTGCAGGTGGCGGCGGAGCTGTACATCGCGCGGCAGTACGTGATCGCGCAGACCGTGGTGACGCCGCTGGCCCTGCTGTCCACCATGCTCGTGGGCGTGACCGCGGGCGGGGCCGGCTCGCTCATGGCCGCCGGCGGACTGCAGCACCTGGCCGACCGCGGCGTGGAGACCGTGATCGGCGCCATCGTGGGCATCGTGTGCGGGCTCTTCCCGTGGGCGTGGCGGCGGTGGGTCTGGGGCTCCACGGACCCGACGCGCGAGATTCCGGTGGTCCGCCCGTCTGGCAGCTGAGCAGGGGCCCGCCGAGGGGTGCGGGGTGCCCGGGGCGCCGCCGTCGTCCGCCTGGCGCCGAGGCGTCAGCGGCTCAGGAACGAGCCGAGGTCGCCGGCCAGGCTCAGCAGGTGGAACAGCCCGCCGCCGATCCCCACGGCCGCGACGAGCAGTCCGACCCAGTGCGAATAGCCGCGGTACTCGTGGGACTGGATGACGCCCACGAGGGCGAGCAGCGCGCCGGGGACCACGAGGCAGGCCGGTCACGTGAAGGAGGCGATGACGAGCGCGAGCCCGGCTGCCGAGATCTGCGTCCGCGTGAGGAAAGTGCGCCGGTCGTCCTTGCGCTCCACGAGGTTGCCCTCCGGGTCGCGGTAGTGGTCGGCGGTGCCGTCGAGGCGGGGCTCGGGCTGCGGGGTCATGGGTGGGCCTTCCGGGGCTCGTGGGATCGAGCCGGCGTGGGCGGGCGGAAGGGCGCTCGTGGGGCGGACGTCCGAGGGGACGGGTCCGCCGCCGAGGGGGATGGCCCGAGGGCCGAGTCTAGGCCCGGCAGGCTCCCGTTTCCCGCACGAAAGCGCCCCGGCGGGCTCCCGTTTCCCGCACGAAAGCGCTGGGGCAGGGGGAGCGCCGGGGCGCCGGATCAGGAGCGCGCGGCGGTCTTCGCGTCGAGGTCGCGTGCGAGGCCGCGCAGTGTGCCGAGCTCGCGGGCGATCCGCGAGTCCAGGTCCGCGTCCGTGAGCGTCTCGGAGCCGCCGCGGCCGCGCAGGTAGAGCAGCTGGGCGAACCGGGCGCGCCGCCAGCGGTACTCTGCCTCGGCGTCGCGGGCCTGCAGGGCCCGGGAGATCTCGCGGTCGTAGAGCTGCGGCTCGTTGAGCTGGCGCTGGCGCACCTCGAGCACGCGCGCGGCGCGGCCGGGCTCGGAGGGGACCTCGTCCGCCTCGTGCAGCCGCTTCCCCAGGTTCGCGGCCACGATGTGCTCGCCCTCGTCCCGCAGGATCTGCGAGGCCAGGGCCAGGCCGGCCTGGATGGACTTCCAGCGTCCCACGGCGCCGTCCCACGGCAGATTGGTCAGCAGGCCCAGGGCCGCGAGCGTGCCCTCGGTGTCCTCGTGCAGCAGGTAGAGGCGCTCGGCCATGCCGAACAGGTCCTCCAGCTGGGAGCCGGAGCGCAGGTTCAGGCCGTGCGAGAGCCGGGCGGCGGTGGCGGTGAGCTCGGTGTCCTCGAGGTGCCGCTTGCCGACGGCGACGATCCGCTCCTCGGGGGAGCCTGCGTCCACGGGGGAGAAGGTGGTGTCCGGGACGGCCCTGCGCTCCTCCGGGCGGTCCGTGCGGACCCGGATCACGGAGCCGTGCGCGATCTTGACCTCGCGGCCGCCCTCGAGGGTGGCGATCACGAGCGCGGGGGTGCCGAAGTCGTCCCGCATCACCCGGGTCGACGCCACGGGCGGGGCGGGCTCGCCGCGGCGGGTCAGGAAGCTGTCCCCGGGCTGCACGTCCTGGGATTTCAGATGGCGGAGGTAACCGCCGGCGATCGGGGCCATGCTCAGCGCCCCCATCCCACGTGGGCGAGGGCCTGGCGCACCAGGTCCCCGCGGCCGCCGATGAACTCGGCCTGGATGTCCTGGCCGAGGGCCTCCTCGGGGGTGAGCCAGGTCAGCTCGAGCGCGTTCTGGCGCGGCTGGCACTCACCCGTCACCGGCACCACGTAGACCAGGGCCACGGCGTGCTGGCGGTCGTCCGTCAGCCCGGTCTCGGACGGCGCCGGGAAGTACTCGGCGACGGTGCAGGGGACCACCGACGGCGGCAGCTGCGGGAAGGCGAGCGGGCCGAGGTCCTTCTCCAGGTGGCGCATCAGCGCGGCGCGGATGGTCTCCCGGTACTGGACGCGGCCGGAGACGAACGTCCGCTGGAACGTGCCGGTCTCGTCCGCCACGTAGAGCAGGCCGATCTCGGTGACGTAACCGAGGGAGTCCAGCCGCACCGGGATGGCCTCCACATACACCATGGGCAGCCGACGCCGGGCCTCGTAGAGGTCCTCGTCGGACAGCCAGCCCGGATTCGGGTCGGGGGTGCGCACGCTCATGGTTCTGTTCTACCGGAGTTCCGCGCCGGGGGCACACCGGGTCCCGCGTGTTCCGCTCACCACTTGGCGCGGAAGTACTGCCGGGCCATCGGCACCTGCTCCGAGGGGACGTCGAGCGCGAGGGCGGCCGCGGTCGGCCAGTTCGGGTTCGCCAGGGCGGCGCGGCCCACGCAGACGGCGTCGGCGCGGTCCTCGTCCACCACGGCTGCGACCTCCTCGGCGCCGGTCAGCGAGCCGACGGCGGACACCACGATCCCCTCGGTGGCCTCCTTCACGGCGGTGGCCAGCGGCACCTGATAGCCCGGGCCCTGGGGGCCCTCGTAGGTGTCCCCGATGCCCGCGGAGGACAGATCGAACCAGTGCACCTGTCCCTGCAGCTCCTGCGCCAGGCGGACGGTCTCCTCGATGCTCCAGCCGCCCTCGACCCAGTCGGAGCCGGAGATGCGGATGCCGAGGACCTTGTCTGCGGGCCACACCTCGCGCACGGCCGCCACGACCTCCTTGAGGAAGCGGGTGCGGCCCTCGAAGTCCCCGCCGTACTCGTCGGTCCGGGTGTTGGTCAGCGGTGAGAGGAACTGGTGGATGAGGTAGCCGTGGGCGGCGTGCAGCTGCACGGCACCGAAGCCGGCACGGTCGGCGCGCTCGGCGGCGTCGGCGAAGGCCTGGACGGTCTCCCGGATCTCGTCCACCCGCATCGCGTGGGTGCGGATCTCCATGGAGTTGGTGGCCACGCCGGAGGGGGAGAGGGTCTCCCAGGAGTCGGGGCCCTCGAGGATCGGCTGCCCGGCGGGCGCGCCCGGGTGCATGGGGACGGTGGAGGCCTTGGCGCCGGCGTGGC
This sequence comes from Micrococcus sp. HG099, assembly GCF_024723355.1. Taxonomy (NCBI): domain Bacteria; kingdom Bacillati; phylum Actinomycetota; class Actinomycetes; order Micrococcales; family Micrococcaceae; genus Micrococcus; species Micrococcus sp. HG099. The sequence goes on from NZ_JANQCJ010000028.1 coordinate 22,949, forward strand.
CGAGCTGGATGGCGGGCAGGGCACCCTCGGAGGCGATGTACTCGGCGATCGGCGCCCACGCGTCCCGCTGCTCGTCGTTCCACAGGCCGGTGTCCCACGGGGAGATGCGCCCCTCGGGCGTGACGGCGGTGGCCTCGGCCACCACGATCCCGAAACCGCCGGCCGCGCGGGCGCCCAGGTGCTGGAACTGCCAACCGTGCGGGACGCCGTCGCGCGCCTCGCACGAGTACTGGCACATCGGCGGCAGGATCAGGCGGTTGCGCACGCGCACGCCGTTGATCTCGATCGGTCCGAAGATCGCGGGCACGGCGGGGGCGTCGGTCAGCGGGGTGGCGGTCTGAGTCATGCACCCCACCCTACGAGCGGGTCCGGACACGGGAGGGCACGCGTCCGCCGCGGGCGGAAGGGTGGGCCGGCCCATGCGACGAGAGAAGTCGTCACCGTCGCTGCGTCCACCCCTACCCTGGGCCCATGCCCTCCTACCGCGCCCGCCTGCAGATCGGCGATCTCCTGCCCGGCCACCGGCCCGAAGAGGTCATGGACCTGGCCGAGGCGGCCGTCCAGGCCACGCACGTGCTCGCGGCCAAGGACATCGAGGTCGTCGCGCGCGTCCCGCGGATCGTGCTGCGCTTCACGGTGCCCGGCTCGCACCGGGCGGGGGAGGACGCCGAGGCCGCCGAGGTGGCGCGGCGGATGGCGGAGGCGGTGGCCGACGTCGCCGTGACGGGCGGCCTGGACGTGCTGCGGCGCGACGGCGGCCGGTGGGTCCCCGTGCCGCCCTCGCCCGAGCGCTGAGCAGGACCCCCGACCGAGCCCCCGCCCGAGCCCTCGAACGTTCCCCGGGGCCGGCCGGTCAGCGGG
>NZ_JANQCJ010000290.1:0-573 GCF_024723355.1 Micrococcus sp. HG099
GCCCTGCGGATCCTGCCGTGGCGCTCGGGCCGGCTGTGGGCCGGCGTCGCGTGGGCCACGGGGACGCACCTGTCCGCGGCGCTGCTCGCGGGGCTGTCGGGCTGGCTCATCGTCACCGCGGCGGGGCGGCCGCCCGTGCTGTACCTGCTCTCCGTGATCGTGCTGGTCCGCGCCTTCGGCCTGTCCCGCGCGGTGTTCCGCTACCTGGACCGGCTGGCCACCCACGACGCCGTCCTCGGCTGGGCCTCCCGGCTGCGGCTGCGGCTGTGGGACGCCCTGGGTCGCCGGCCCGCCCTGTGGGGGCGCCTGAGCCGCGCCGACGGGGCGCTGTCCGTGCTCGTCGCGGACGTGGACGCCCTGCGGGACGCCGCGCCGCGCGTGATGGTGCCCGTGCCGGCGGCCGTGCTCGCGTGGCTCGTGAGCGCCGGAGCCGTGGCCCTGCTGGCCCCGGAGCTGGCCGCGGCCGCCCTCGTACCCGGCGCCCTGGGGCTCGTGGCGATCCCCGTCGTCGTCGCGGCGCTCGACCGGCGCCAGACCCAGGCGACCGTGCGCCACCGCGCCGGGCTGCTGGAC
>NZ_JANQCJ010000291.1:0-538 GCF_024723355.1 Micrococcus sp. HG099
GGGGAGGGCGAGGCGGTCACGTGAACATCCTCCCCTCGCCCCGGTACGTGGGCCAGAGGTCCACGATCGCGTCGGCCTGCGCGCTGTACACGGCGACGGCGTCCAGGTGCTCGGCCGGCTCGCCGCCCTTGGCATGGCGGAAGAACACCGGGTCGCCGAGGGCGAGGCGCGCGGCGCCCGGCCCGTGCAGCGGCGTCTGCACCTCGCCGGCGCCCTCCTGCCGCGTGAGCCGCAGCCCCTCGGGCCAGGCCACCGTGGGCCACCGGTCCGCGCCCGGGGCGCCCGAGGCGATCCAGCCGCCGCCGGCCACCGTGACCACGTCCGGCGCGGGCCGGCGCACCACGGGGCGAACGTAGGACGCCGCCGGGCGCAGGCCCAGGCCGTGGAAGCCGTCGAAGCTCGCGGGGGCCAGCAGGCCGGAGCCGGCGCCGAGCTCGGTCACCACGCCCTCGGCCGCCGTCTCGGCCAGCGAGCCGGTGCCGCCGCCGTTGACGAAGTCCAGCTCCGCACCCGCCGCGCGGACCGCCTGCCGCACCGC
>NZ_JANQCJ010000292.1:0-529 GCF_024723355.1 Micrococcus sp. HG099
CGGCGGCGTCGGCGGCGGGCTCGCCGTCGGGCAGCGGGGTCGGCTCGGGCGTGGCGGAGGGGTCGGCGGACTCGGAGGCCGTGGGCAAGCCGGGGTCCGCGGGCGACGGGGCGTCGTCGCCCTCCGTGGGCACCCCGGGCTCCCCGGCCTCCACCGGGTCCGTGGGCTCCGGGCTCGGCTCGGGCGGCGCGGGCAGCACGGCGGCGGCGTCGGCGGCCACGGCCAGGCGCAGGGTGTCCACCACGGCCACGGTGTGCGCGTCGGCGGCAGTCCAGGCCGGCTGGGCGAGGGGCACGCCGTCCTCGTCCGTGACGGCGTGGCCGCCCTGGCGCAGGTGGCGGGAGAGGACAGCGGCCACGGCCGGCTCCAGGCCCTGCCCGCCGTGGACCACGGTCAGGGGCGTGCCGGAGGCCTCCGGGGTGGCGGACGCCTTCGGCTCGGGGGTGCAGGCGCCCAGGGCGAGGGCGAGCGCCGCGGCGGCGGAGACGGCCGGCAGGGCGCGCCGGCGGGCCGGGCCGCTCATGCGGCC
>NZ_JANQCJ010000293.1:0-525 GCF_024723355.1 Micrococcus sp. HG099
GCACCGCCGAGCCCAGGGGCACCGTGTCCACGAGGGAGCGGGGCCCGATCTCCGCGGGGTCGTGCTCGGGCGGCAGTGCCCCGCCGGGCACGGTGCGCACGCGCAGCGGCCGGCCGGCGGCGTCCGGCGCGTCCTGCAGGATCCGCAGCGCGGCCGCGCCGTGGAGGTGCTCGGGGTGGAAGCGGTCCGCGCGCCAGTGCACGGCCGCCTCGCCCCCGCCGAGCAGGCGCACCCACGCGCCCAGGTGACCGGCCCCGCCCCACGGCCCGGTGGGGATGCGGGGCACGGGCGGCAGCCACACCACGCGGGTGATCCCCAGCAGCGCCGCGAACTCCGCCTCCACCTGCTCCGGGGTCCACGCCGGGTTGGTCCGGCCGTCCAGCACGGGGTCCGCGGCGACCACGGCCGTCCCCTCGCCGTCGGCCACCCACGCGTCCCGCGGGGCCCGCAGCATCGGGGTCAGCAGGGGCAGCCCGGCGGCCGCGGCCACGGCGGCGGCGACGCCCGCGTCCCGGGGGCCGGGCC
>NZ_JANQCJ010000294.1:0-524 GCF_024723355.1 Micrococcus sp. HG099
CGGCGTGACCGTGGACCAGCAGGACGCCGCCGCCGACGTCCCCTCCACCCCGGCCTCGCCGTCCCCGGTCGCGCAGGCGCCCGCCGCGCCGTCGTCGACCGCCTCGACCACCGCGCAGGACGACCGTGCGGACCGCACCGCGCCGGACGCCGCCGATGCCGAGCCCGTGAAGGGCACCGTGCCGCTGAGCGAGGACGCCCACGCCGTCCCGCCGGCCGCGGACCTGCCCTCGGGCGGCGACGCCGTGGCCGACGACGCGCACCTCGAGGCCCATACCGTGGCCACCACCGAGCACGGCTCGGTCGTCGTGGTGACGGCCGAGCAGGACGAGGACGACCAGGCCACCGCGGCCTCCCGCGAGACCGAGACCGAGACCGACGACTCGCGCGGCGATGACGCCGGCCAGGACCGGGACGCCGAGCGCGCCGTGGCCGAGGGTGTCGCCGGCGGGACCGGCGTGACCGTGGACCAGAAGGCCGTGGCCGAGGGCGCCGCGACCCAGGGCGCCCCGGCCTCCGCCGCAG
>NZ_JANQCJ010000295.1:0-514 GCF_024723355.1 Micrococcus sp. HG099
GGCCAGCTGCGCCATCAGGTCCCCGGCCGGGCGGGCGCTGAGCCCGAGCCCGGCGCGCAGGGCGACCAGGCCGCCGTCGCCGTCGTCGGGACCCTCGGTCAGGCCCGCGTCCTGACCGAGCGGGAAGCGCTCGAGCTGCGCGGTGACCTCGCGGGCGTGCCCGGCCAGGCGCTTCTCGGCGTCCCGCCAGCGGCGTGCGGCGTCCCGGTCGAGCCGTTCGTGCTGGGCGACCGCGAGCAGGTCGTCGTAGGCCTCGTCAAGGGCGCGGCGGATGCGGGGATCCACCGCGCCCTCGGGCGCCTCCCGCAGGAGCCCGGTGAGCGCGAGCATCTCCACCGCCACCGGGGCGAGCACCCGGTCCACCACGCGGGTGCGCCGCGGGGTGGCCGCCAGGACGTCCGCGGAGTCGATGAGCTGCTCGACCGCGTCCTCGAGCCCGCGCGTGCTGTCCTCGAACGCCGCGACGCGCTGCCCGAGGTCCCGCCATGAGCTTGCCGGGCGGGTACCGCGGGAC
>NZ_JANQCJ010000296.1:0-512 GCF_024723355.1 Micrococcus sp. HG099
GCGCCGCCCGTGCCGCCGCTGCACCGCGCCGCGCACGCGGCCCTGGCCGCGGACGACCTGCCCGGCGCGGTCGCCGCGTGGGAGGAGGCGCTGAAGGACACCCCGGCCGACCCCGTCGCCCAGCAGGGCCTCTCGGCCGCCCGGCTGATGCTGCGCACCCGCGACGCGGACGCGGCCGCCGTGCGCTCCGCCGCCGCCGACGCCCCCGATGACGCGGCCGCCCAGCTCGCCGTGGCGGACCTGGACGTGCTCGGCGGCCACGTGGAGGACGCCTTCGCCCGGCTCGTGCGCTTCATCGCCCTCCACCCGGGGGAGGACCGCGAGACGGTCCGGGCCCACCTCGTGGACCTGTACACCGTGGTCGGCGTGGACGACCCGCGCGTGACGGCCTCCCGCCGCCGGCTCGCCGCCGCCCTCTTCTGAGCTCGAGGCCCCGCCCCCGCCCGTCCGCCCGCCCTGGGCGGGGAATCCCCCTCGCGGGGGAGGCGGGGCGCGGCCGGACTCGGCTAGCG
>NZ_JANQCJ010000297.1:0-507 GCF_024723355.1 Micrococcus sp. HG099
GGCGGGGTCGTACTCGGCGCCGGAGGCGCCCACGCCGTCCAGCTCGCCGTCCGCGGCGTCGTCCACGCCCTGGACGGCCGCCAGCGCCGGGCCCAGCCAGCCCGTCCGGGAGGCGTCCTGCAGGGCGGGGCGGATGTAGGTGGCCGTGACGTCGTCCTGCAGGGCCGTGTCCCGGGCCCCGGCGTCGAAGCCGAAGGAGCGCTGCTTCACGGCGATCGCCAGGATCGAGTCGGTCGTGCCGAGCCCGCGCTGGTCCGCGACGTCCTGCGCCAGGTCCTGCGCGTTCGTCTCGAACTCGTCCACGTAGACCACGTACAGCCCCTGGCCGGTCTCGCGGCCGAGCGCGGTGATCTCGTTCGTCAGCCGCTGCTCCTCGGCCGGGGTGAGCACCTGAGCCTCGTCCACCACGTACACGCCCGGGGGCACCGTCACGGCGCCCGCCGCCGGGGCGGCGAGCAGGAGGCCCGCGCCTCCCAGGCCCGCGGCGGTCACGGCGCGGGCCAGGCG
>NZ_JANQCJ010000298.1:0-503 GCF_024723355.1 Micrococcus sp. HG099
CTCGTGCCCCGCGTGGCCGTGCGCGGGGCGGGGGCGGGGCCCGGGGCCGCCGCCCGCCGGGCCCGTCGGGGAGCGTTCGCCGACGCCGCCCGAGAGGCCGGCGCGGGCGTGGTGCTCACCGCCCACACCGCCGACGACCAGGCCGAGCAGGTGCTCCTCGGCCTGGCCCGGGGCTCCGGGACCCGCTCGCTCGCGGGCATCCCCGCCGCGGGCGCGCTGCCGGGAGGGGCGGCCCTCGCCCGACCGCTGCTCGGGCTGACCCGCGCCGACGCCGAGGCGATCTGCCGCTGGGCCGGCGTGCGGTGGTGGGAGGACCCCCACAACGCCGACCCCGCGCTGCTGCGCTCGCGGGTCCGCACCCGCGTGCTGCCCGCGCTCGAGGACCTCGCCGACGGGCTCGGGCCGGGGGTGCGCGAGGGGCTCGTGCGCACGGCCGCGATCGCCGCGGAGGACGCCGCGGCGCTGGAGCAGTGGGCCGCCCGCGCGCTCGCGGAGTGCCGGGC
>NZ_JANQCJ010000299.1:0-500 GCF_024723355.1 Micrococcus sp. HG099
GCCTCGGGGCGGGCGAACACGGGGATCGTGTGCTCCTCCTCGCGCACCAGGGGACCCGGGTCGTAGGCGCGGCGGACCTCCTCGGCGCTGGGCTCGGCACCGGTCTCGGCGGCCGGGCCGGCGTCGGCGGAGCCCTGCGGGGTGGGCCGCTCCGGCGGGGCGTCGGAGCCCTGAGCCGCGGCGGGGCGCTCGTCCCGGCGGCCGCCGGGTGCGGGGGCACCGCCCTGCGGCGGGGCTCCCCAGTCCTCGGCGGCGGGCACGGGGCCGTCCCAGCCGGCGGCGCCCACGGGGGCGTCGTCCTGGCCGGCCGTCGGGGGAGTCCATCCTTCGGGGCCGTCCGAGTCGTCCATGTCCGCGTCCGGGTCGAACTCGGGCAGGGAGTCCCAGGGGTCCTCTTCGGGCGGGGGAGCGTCGTCCCAGGCGGGCGGCTCCTCGTCCGCGCGGCCCCAGCCGTCCGACGGCGGGGCGCCCGGGGGCGTGGTCGACGCGGCCTGCGGGGC
>NZ_JANQCJ010000029.1:0-23196 GCF_024723355.1 Micrococcus sp. HG099
GCGCATGGGGGTCTCCTGGCGGTCGGGGGAGCACGAGGCTCGGACGGCGCGGCCGACCCGGGGACGGGGTCGGCGGCCTCCTCCATGCTACGGCGCGGCGCCGCGCGGCCGGCCCCTGCCCGGATCCCGCGGGCGCGGGCGGGCTAGGGTGGAGGCCATGCCCGTGAGGAACCGTCGCGCCGCCGCCCTGCCCGCCAAGCTCAGCCGCTCCTGGCTGCTGGTCAACGCGGCCCGCCCGGAGGACTTCGCCCCCGCCCTCGCCTCCGAGGCGGACTCGGTGATCTTCGACCTCGAGGCCGCCGTGCCGGAGGAGCACAAGGACGCGGCCCGCCAGCACGTCGTGGACGCCCTCTCCGGCGGCATGACGGCGTGGGTGCGCATCTCCGCCACCTCCACGGACCACTGGCAGCGGGACCTCGAGGCGCTCGCGGGCGTCGACGGCGTGCGCGGCGTGGTCCTGGCCGAGACCGAGGAGCCCGAGCAGGTCACCTTCACGGCGATGCGCCTGCGCGCCGGCACCCCCGTGATCGCCCTGCTGGAGTCGGCGCTGGGCATCGAGAACGCCACGGCCGTGGCCAAGGCGCCCGGCACCTTCCGCCTGGCTTTCGGCGTCAACGACTTCCGCAAGGACGTGGGCGTCGGCGAGGACCCGCTGGCCATGGCCTACGCCCGCTCCCGCATGGTGATCGCCTCCCGCGTGGGCGGTCTGCCCGGCGCGATCGACGGACCGCCCGGCAACACGGACGGCGAGGACGCGGTCGTCGACTCCAGCGCCGTCACCGCCTCGATGGGCATGACCGGCCGCCTCGTCCTGAACCGGGATCAGGTGGACTGGGTCAACCGGGCGATGTCCCCGTCCGAGGACGAGCTCGCGTGGGCCCGCGACCTGCTCGAGAAGCACGCGCAGGGCGCCGCCGTCGGCGACGGCTCGTACCTGCCCCGCGTGCTGCGTGCCCAGAAGATCGCGGACCTCGCGGACTCGTACGGGCTCTGGAACGCGTGAGCGCGGCCGGGGCGCGCGCATGAGTCCCCGCACCGACGGGTGGCTCCGCCCATGATGGCGTGGATCGACGGGCTGCCGCTGCTGTGGTCCATCGGGTTCTTCTGGATGCTGGCGATCCTGCGCACCCTGATCGTGTTCTCGCTCGGGCGGGGGCTGGCCTCCGGCGTCGAGCGGACTCGCTGGTTCGCCCGCGTGATGGAGGGGCCCGTCTATGTCCGGGCCCAGCGCTTCATCCAGCGCCACGGGGTGTGGGCCATCCCGTTCTGCTACCTCACGGTGGGAATCCAGACGGCGGTGATCGGTTCCGCCGGCGTCGCCCGCATGCTCTGGCGCCGGTTCCTGCCGGCGGCCGCGCTCGGCACGTTCCTGTGGGGCGTGGTGTACGGGACCGTCGGAATGGCCGTGGTGTGGGCCGTCATCGGCGCGGCGCTCGGAGAGGGCCGGGGCGTCCTCGCCCTCGTGCTGATCCTCGCGGCCGTGGCAGCGTTCGTCGTGTGGCGCCGACGCCGCACGCTGCGCCGGCACGGGGCCGGGTGACGTCGTCGTCCGTGACGCGGGCCGGGGTCCGCCGCCGGGGGACTAGAGTTGACCGCGTCTTCGCCCCGGCCAGCCGCCCCGCGGCCGGGACCGCCACCCCTTCGGAAGGACCCCCATGAGCGACGAGCGCGCCCGCAGCTTCTCCGCATCCACCGCTTCCGCCGCCGACGACGGCGCCCGCGGCACCGGCACGACCCGCGTCAAGCGCGGCCTGGCGGACATGATGAAGGGCGGCGTGATCATGGACGTCGTCAACGCGGAGCAGGCGCGCATCGCCGAGGACGCCGGCGCCGTGGCCGTCATGGCGCTCGAGCGGGTCCCGGCCGACATCCGCGCCCAGGGCGGCGTGGCCCGCATGTCCGACCCCGACCTGATCGACGGCATCGTCGAGGCCGTGTCCATCCCCGTGATGGCCAAGGCGCGCATCGGCCACTTCGTGGAGGCCCAGGTGCTGCAGGCGCTCAAGGTGGACTTCATCGACGAGTCCGAGGTGCTCTCCCCGGCGGACTACGTGAACCACATCGACAAGTGGGACTTCGACGTGCCCTTCGTGTGCGGCGCCACCAACCTCGGCGAGGCCCTGCGCCGCATCACCGAGGGCGCGGCCATGATCCGGTCCAAGGGCGAGGCCGGCACCGGCGACGTCTCTGAGGCCGTGAAGCACATCCGCACCATCCGCAAGGAGATCGCCCAGCTCCAGGGCCTGGCCCAGGATGAGCTGTACGTGGCCGCGAAGGAGCTGCAGGCGCCGTACGAACTGGTGCGCGAGGTCGCCGAGACCGGCGCCCTGCCCGTCGTGATGTTCACCGCCGGCGGTGTGGCCACCCCGGCGGATGCGGCTCTGATGATGCAGATGGGCGCCGACGGCGTGTTCGTGGGCTCCGGCATCTTCAAGTCCGGCAACCCGGCCGAGCGCGCCCGCGCCATCGTCAAGGCCACTGCCCAGTTCGACGACCCGATGGCGGTCGCCGAGGCCTCCCGCGGCCTGGGCGAGGCCATGGTGGGCATCAACGTGGGCGACCTGCCCGCCCCGCACCGCCTGGCCGAGCGCGGCTGGTGAGCGCGCCCCTCGTCGGGGTCTTCGCCCTCCAGGGGGACGTCCGCGAGCACGTGCGCGTGCTCGAGGGGCTCGGCGCACGGACCCGCCCCGTGCGTCGGGCCGCGGACCTGACGGGGCTCGACGGGATCGTGCTGCCCGGCGGCGAGTCGTCCGTGATGGACCGGCTCGCCGGCCTCATGGGCCTCAAGGAGCCCCTGGCCGACGCGATCGGCGCCGGGCTGCCCGCCTACGGCACGTGCGCCGGGATGATCCTGCTCGCCCGCGAGATCCAGAACCCCGCGCCGGGGCAGGGGAGCCTGGGGGTCCTGGACGTCACGGTGCGCCGCAACGCGTTCGGGGCCCAGGTGGACTCCTTCGAGGCGGACCTGGAGGTCCCCGCCGTCTCGGCCGAGCCCGCGCACGCGGTGTTCATCCGCGCCCCCGCGGTGCTGCGCGCCGGAGGTGAGGTGGAGGTGCTCGCGAGCGTGCCGGCGTCGCGCCTGTCCGCGGCGCCGCCGGAGCTCGGGCTCGACGACGCCGCGCAGGTCCCGGTGGCCGTGCGCCAGGGGCGGGTGCTCGCCACGAGCTTCCACCCCGAGGTGACCGGCGACCACTCGTTCCACCGGGAGTTCCTGCGCGGGCTGTGACCCGCAGGGCCGTGACCCGCGGGGCTGTGACCTGCGGGCTCAGGCGGAGGCGAGCACGTCCGCCGTCGTGCGCACGTCCTTCTGCGGGTCCAGGCCGAGCGGGCCGGCCATGGCCTCCGCCACGGAGGGCAGCGTGAGCGCGCCCTCGTGCGCGTTGAGGCCGGACGCGAAGCCCTCGTCCGCGGAGAGCGCCTCGCGCCAGCCGAGGTCCGCGATCCGCTGGATGTAGGGCAGGGTGGCGTTCGTCAGCGCGGCGGTGGAGGTCTGCGGGACGGCGCCGGGCATGTTCGTGACGCAGTAGTAGATCTTGTCGCCCACGAGGTAGGTGGGGTCCTGGTGCGTGGTGGCGCGCGAGTTCTCGAAGCAGCCGCCCTGGTCGATCGCGATGTCCACGAGCACCGAGCCCGGGCGCATCCGCTCCACCATCTCGGCGGTGACGAGCTTGGGCGCGGCGGCGCCCGGGATCAGCACGGAGCCGATGACGAGGTCCGCGTCCGCCACCGTCTCGGCGATGTTCAGGTGCGAGGAGGCGAGCGTGCGGATCCGGCCCTGGTGGACGGCGTCCAGCTGTGCGAGCCGCTCGAGGGAGATGTCCAGGACGGTCACGTCCGCGCCCATGCCCGCGGCGATCACGGCGGCCGCCTCGCCGGCCACGCCGCCGCCGATCACGGCCACCCGGGCGCGGCGGGTGCCGGGCACGCCCCCCATCAGCACGCCCGAGCCGCCCTGCGGCTGGAGGAGGTGGTAGGCGCCGGCCAGCGGAGCCAGGCGTCCGGCGACCTGGGACATGGGGGCGAGCAGCGGCAGGGCGCGGCCCCGTGTGACCGTCTCGTAGGCGATGGCGGTGGTGCCGGAGTCGAGGATCGCGCGGGTGCACTCCTCGGACGCCGCGAGGTGCAGGTACGTGAACAGGACCTGGCCCCGGCGCATCCGGTGGTGCTCCTCGGCGAGGGGCTCCTTGACCTTGAGGACCAGCTCGGCACGCTCCCAGAGCTCGTCCGGGCCCTGGACGAGCTGCGCGCCCGCGTCCGCGTAGTCCTGGTCCGTGATGCCGGAGCCGACGCCGGCCCCCGCCTGGACGAGGACCTCGTGGCCGCGGCGGACCAGCTCCAGCACGCCGCCCTGGGTCAGGGCCACGCGGAACTCGTTGTTCTTCACCTCAGTGGGGACTCCGATCAGCATGCGGCCGAATCTAGCGGTCTGATCGGTCATGGGGGAGGGCCGCCGAAGGATCTGCGGCGAACGACGATATACTGGCTCGATCATTCAGGACGGGCGTCACATCGAGGCGGGCACGGTGAAGCATCTTCAACAGCTGGACGGCACGGACCGGCGGCTCCTGGAGCTGCTGCGCCAGGACGCGCGCCGCACGAACGCCTCCCTCGCCGAGGAGCTCGGCATCGCCGCGTCCACGTGCCTGGCCCGGCTCAAGGCCCTGCGGGCCTCCGGCGCGGTGCGCGGATTCACCGTGGATGTCGACCCGGCCGCCCTGGGGCACGGGCTCGTGGCCCTCATCTCCGTGCGCATCCGCCCCGGCGCGCGCCACCGCATGGAGGAGCTCTTCGACCGGCTGCGCGGGCTCTCCGGGGTGCAACAGGTGTTCTTCCTCGGCGGCGAGGACGACTTCCTGCTCCACGTGGCCGTGGCGGACTCCGAGGAGGTCTCCCGGTTCGTGCTCAAGAACCTCTCCGCCGACCCGGCCGTCGCGGCCACCCGCACCTCGCTGGTGTTCCGCCACGAGGGCGGGGAGCGGCCGTGGTGAGCGGCTGACCACCTTCGTGTGGGAAACGGGAGCCTCCGGTGACGGCGTCCAGGGCGGGCGCATACTGGTCGGGTGACCCTCGCAATCGTCGTCTCCGTCCTGGCCGTGCTCCTGCTGATCGTGGGAGTGGTCGGGACCGTCTATCCGATCCTGCCCGGCTCCGCGCTGATCCTGATCACCTCGGTGGCGTGGGCGTGGATCCTCGGCTCCGGCGCCTCGTGGACCTTCGGGCTCATCGCTGCCGGCCTGGCGATCGCCGGCATGAGCGCCTCCGCCGTCCTCACCGGCCGGCGCCTGCTGCGCGAGAAGGTGACGCGCGGGCCCATCACGTGGGGCGTGATCGGGGCGATCGTGGGCTTCTTCGTCATCCCGATCGTCGGCCTGTTCATCGGCTTCGCCGCGGGCCTGTTCGCCGCGCAGTGGCGGCGCACCCGGGACGCCCGGGCGGCCCTGGCCAGCTCGTGGGGCGCGCTGAAGGCGATGGGCCTGGGCATGCTCGTGGAGTTCGGCTGCGCCATGTTCGCCCTCGCGGCGGTGGGCGTGGGCATCCTGGTGCACTTCGTCTTCTGAGCCCGGGCCGCACGACGACGCCGGGCCCGTCCCGCGTCCGGTTCAGCCGCCCGCTGCGTCCGGGCCGGCGGTGGTGAACCGGGAGAACCAGTGGATGTGCTCGCGCACGGCCTGCGCCGCGCGGGGTCCGTCCCGCTCGACCGCGGCCGCCAGGATGTCCCGGTGCTGGCGCTGCAGCTCGTCGCGCACGGCGCCCCAGTCCTCGACGCCGGCCATCGCCTCCTCGACGTAGCCGATGGTGGCCTCGCGCAGGGACCGCAGGATGGTCTCGAGAACCACGTTGCCGCTGAGCGTGGACAGCAGCACGTGGAACTCCGCGTCCAGGCGGTGGAACTCGCGGGCAGGAAAATCTGGGACGTCCATGCGGTCCAGGTGCGCGTGCGCCGTCGCGAGGATTGCGCCGCGGCCGGGGACGTCGTGCTCCGCGGCCTCGAGGGCGGCCTCGGTCTCGAGCAGCACGCGGGTGGTGACGAGGTCCGCGACGGGCAGCGCCCGGGTCGCCACGTGCATGCGCAGCGCCCAGGCGAGCGCCGCGGAGGGCTCGGAGACCACGATGGCCCCCGCCCGCGGCCCCGAGCCGGTGGCCGAGCGCACCAGACCCATGGCGTCCATGACGCGTCCGGCCTCCCGGACGGAGGACCGGGATATCCCGAACCGCTCGGCCAGTGTGCGCTCGCTCGGCAGCTTGTCCCCCACCTGGATCCGCCCGGAGCGCAGCTCCCCCTCCAGCCAGTCCAGGATGACCGCGTGGCCGGGGGCACGGCGGCGGCCCGGCTCGGGTTCGGCGGGCGGGGTGGGCGGGCGGGCGGTCATGGGCTGCTCCAGCGGGGACGGGACGGACGGGGCCGTGGGTGAGCCTAGGCCCGACGGCGGCCGCGCCGCTCCTCGCGACCGGGCGGTCGGGACGAGGACCATCCCCACCCACGCGCGCGCCCACGCACGCGCCGACGCACGCGCCGAGCCAGAGATATCCGCTGCGGAGACCGTGATCTCACGGCGGAAATCTCTGGCTCAGCGTCCTGGAGGGGCGGGAATCTCTGGCTCGGCGTCGGACGCCCGACCCGATCACCCGATCACCCGATCACGGCAGCATCCAGGACAGGACGTTGGACTGCAGGAACACGATGGTGCACACCATCAGGAGCAGCGCCACGGACCAGGGGAGCACGGTGCGCAGGATCTTGGACTCCTGCCCCTCCATGGACACGGCGGTGGCGGCGATGGCCAGGGACTGCGGGGAGATCATCTTGCCCACCACGCCGCCGGAGGTGTTGGCGGCCACCATGAGCGAGGGGTCGAGGCCGGCCTCCTCGGCCGCCGTCTGCTGCAGGGTGGCGAACAGGGCGTTCGCGGAGGTGTCCGAACCGGTGACGGCGGTGCCGAGCCAGCCGAGCACGGGGGAGAGGAACGCGAAGGCCGCGCCCACGCCGGCGACGGCGGTGCCCATGGCCAGGGTCTGGCCGGAGAAGTTCATGACGTACGCCAGGGACAGCACCAGCACGATGGTCAGCCCGGACCAGCGCATCTTCCAGAAGCACCGGCCGATCTCGGCGAGGGCGTCGCCGAAGCGCAGCGGGAACCGTCCGCCGCCGGTGAAGACCGAGTAGATCAACGCCACGAGCAGGCCGGTGATCAGCAGCAGGGTGCCGGGGGAGGAGAGCCACTGGAAGGAGTAGACGGTGCCGGTGATCGGCTCGCCCGCCGCGGTGACCAGGCGGCCGTCGAGGCCGGGCCAGGGGATGCGCACATTGGTGGAGGCGAGCCATCCGGCCAGGTCGAAGCCGAGGGTCCAGAGCTTGGCGATGCCGAAGACGGTGATGACCAGCAGGTAGGGGAGCACGGCCATCCAGATCCGCCCGGGGGTGAGGTCGCCGGCGGGCCGGGTGGGCGTGATCCCGAGGCGGGCGTCGGCCTCGGCGGCGCCCTTGGGCCGCCAGAAGCGCAGCAGCACCACGGCGGAGGCCATGGCCAGCAGGGAGGCGACGACGTCGGTCAGCTCGTACGAGAAGTGCGTGGAGGCCCACCAGATGCCGAGCGCGAAGGTGCCGCCGATGGTCAGCAGCGCGGGCCAGGTTTCGCGGATCCCGCGGAAGCCGTCGATGATCCACACGAGGAAGAACGGGACGAGCGCGGCCACGAACGGGGCCTGGTGCCCCACGATCGCCCCGATCTCGGCGGCGGGGATGTCGGTGAGCTGGCCGGCGGTGGTGATGGGGATGCCCACGGCGCCGAAGGCCACGGGGGCGGTGTTGGCCAGCAGCACCACCACGGCGGTCTTCAGGGGCGGCAGTCCCAGGGCCAGCAGCATGGTGGCCGTGATGGCCACGGGGGCGCCGAACCCAGCGAGGGCCTCGAGCATGCCGCCGAAGCAGAAGGCGATCAGCACGGCCTGGATGCGGATGTCCCCGCCGCCCACGGTGTCGAAGATGGCGCGCATGTCCTCGAACCGGCCGGAGAGGACGGTCACCTGGTAGAACCACAGCGCCATGACCACGATCCACACGATCGGGAAGAAGCCGAACACGGCGCCCTGCGAGGCGGAGAGCAGGGTGAGGTCCGCGGGCATGCCGAAGGCGAGGATCGCCACGAGCACGGCGGCGGTCAGGGAGACGAGGCCCGCCTGCCAGGCCTTGGCCTTGACCAGCAGGAGCATCACGAAGAAGGTCAGCAGCGGGATGGTGCCGAGGGCGGCGGAGAGCCCGAGGCTGCCGGCGACGGCGTCGGTGGTCGCGGTGAACGTGCCCACGGGGGCGCTGGCTTGGATGAGGGGGTCCACGGGGTCTCCTGGTGCTGGGGTGCGTGGTCAGACCACAGTCGTCTGTCCACGGACAGTAGATGGTGCACGTCACACTCGGCAACCTCCGTCCGGTGCGCGCATGCCCCGCGTCACCACGGCACGGCCGCGTGAGGGGGGTCACAGGCGCGAAGGGACTCTGCTATGGTCTGACCACACCTTGGGGCGACGCCCGTCCGCGCCCGCTCCACCACCCGTCGACCCCCGGAGGACGGACATGAGAGTCGCCCTGTTCGCCACGTGCATCGTGGACGCCATGTACCCGAAGGTCGCGCTCGCGACCGTGCGCATCCTCGAGCGCCTCGGCCACGAGGTGGTCTTCCCCCGGGGACAGGGCTGCTGCGCGCAGATGCACGTCAACAGCGGCTACCTCGACGACGCCCTGCCCGTGGTGAAGAACCACGTGCGCACCTTCCAGGGCGCGGACTACGACGTCGCGGTCGCACCCTCCGGATCCTGCGTCGCCTCCCTCGGCCACCAGCAGCCCATGGTAGCCCGCGCCGCGGGGGACGAGGCCCTGGCCCGCGACGCCGAAGAGGTCGCCGCCAACACCTACGAGCTCGCCGCCCTGCTCACGGACGTCCTGGGCGTCACGGACGCGGCCGCGCAGCTCGGCTCCTGGTTCCCGCACACCGTGACCTACCACCCCTCCTGCCACGGCATGCGGCTGCTCCGGCTGGGGGACCGGCAGGAACGCCTGCTGCGCTCGGTGGCGGACATCGACTACCGCGCCCTGCCGGACGCGGAGGAGTGCTGCGGCTTCGGCGGGACGTTCTCCCTGAAGAACCCGGACGTCTCCGGCGCCATGGCCGAGGAGAAGATCGGCAACATCGAGCGCACGCAGGCCCGGCTGTGCACCGGCGGGGACGCGTCCTGCCTGCTGCACCTGGGCGGGGTCATGTCACGGCGCGGGACCACCGCACCGGACGGCTCACCCGTCACCACCCTCCACTTCGCGGAGATCCTCGCCGCCACCCGCGAGAACCCGCTGGACGTCAGCGGCCCCGTGGACCTGTCCATCCCGGCGCAGGGACCCGCCCGCCGCCGTCGTCAGAAGGAGGCCACCCGATGACCCGCACCGCCCTGGGCATGCCCGCCGTCCGCCCCGCGCACGGCCACGGCAACATCGTCCTGGACGAGCCCTTCCCCTCCGCGGCCCGCACCCAGCTGGGCAACGCCCAGATGCGCGCCAACATCCACCACGCCACCCACACCATCCGCGGCAAGCGCGCACGCGTGGTGGGGGAGCTGCCGGACTGGGCCGAGCTGCGCCAGGCCGGCTCCGCCCTGAAGCAGCAGGTGATGGCGGACCTGCCCGCCCTGCTCGAGCAGTTCGAGCAGCGGGTCACCGAGCGCGGCGGCGTGGTCCACTGGGCCCGGGACGCCGAGGAGGCCAACCGGATCATCACCGGGCTCGTGAAGGCCAAGGGCGTGGACGAGGTCATCAAGGTCAAGTCCATGGCCACCCAGGAGATCGACCTCGAGCACGCACTGCAGGCGGAGGGCATCGCCGCCGTGGAGACGGACCTGGCCGAGCTGATCGTGCAGCTGGGCCATGACAAGCCCTCCCACATCCTGGTCCCGGCCATCCACCGCAACCGGGAGGAGATCCGGGAGATCTTCGTGCGGGAGATGCCGGAGACCGACGAGTCCCTGACCTCGGACCCCTCCGCGCTCGCGGACGTGGCCCGCGTGCACCTGAGGGAGAAGTTCCTCACCACCTCGGTGGCCATCTCCGGCGCCAACTTCGGCGTGGCGGAGACGGGCACGCTGACCGTGGTGGAGTCCGAGGGCAACGGCCGCATGTGCCTGACCCTGCCGGAGACCCTCATCACCGTGATGGGCATCGAGAAGATCGTCCCCACGTTCCAGGACCTCGAGGTCTTCCTCCAGCTGCTGCCCCGCTCCTCCACCGGCGAGCGCATGAACCCCTACACGTCCATGTGGACGGGGGTCACCCCCGGCGACGGACCGCAGGAGTTCCACCTGGTGCTGCTGGACAACGGCCGCTCCGCGGTGCTCTCCGACCCCGAGGGCCGCTCCGCCCTGCACTGCATCCGCTGCTCCGCGTGCATGAACGTGTGCCCCGTCTACGAGCAGACCGGCGGCCACGCGTACGGCTCCGTCTATCCGGGACCGATCGGCGCCATCCTCTCCCCGCAGCTCACGGGCGTGCAGGAGGGGGCCAACGGCAGCCTCCCGTACGCGTCCTCCCTGTGCGGGGCCTGCTACGACGTCTGCCCCGTGGCCATCGACATCCCCTCGATCCTGGTGCACCTGCGCGATCAGGACGTGCGCGCCACCCACGCGCGCAAGAAGGAGGAGTCACGGGTGCCCCTGCCCTCGCAGATGGACCTGCTCATGGCGGGTGCCCGCACCGTGATGTCCTCCGGCACCCTCATGGGCATGGCCGAGCGCGGGCTGCCCGCGGGCCGGGTGGCCGCGGGCCGGGACGCCACCCTCGGGTGGCTGCCGGGGATCGCCGGCGGCTGGACGGACCAGCGGGACGTGCCCGCGCCCCCGCGCCAGTCCTTCCGCAACTGGTGGCGCGGCAACGCCGAGCACACCGAGGAGCGGGTGGCGCGCGACGGCGGACGCCGCGACGTCGCCGCCGAGGATGAGACCACGACGACGGACGGACAGGAGCAGCGATGAGCGAGGCCACCCCCACCACCGTCCCGGCCACCCCGACGCCGGGCCCGGGCGGGCCCGGAGGCGAGGCCCGGGCCGCGATCCTCGACCGGATCCGGCAGGCCCTGCAGGACGGCCCGACGCCGGACCCGGTGGAGCGGACCTACCGCCGCACCTCCGAGGCAGCACCGGGCGACGTCGTGGAGCAGCTGGTGGACCGCCTCGTCGACTACAAGGCCGGCGTGCACCGCGAGGACCTGAGCACCGTGGCGGACCGGGTCGCGGACCTGCTGGGAGAGGGCGCCCGCTACGTGGTCCCGCCGGGTCTGGACCCGGCCTGGCTGCCCGGGGACGGGCAGGGCCGGGTGCGGGTCACCGAGCCCACCACCGCCGACGCGGGGGCCCTGGGGGTGCGCGAGCTGGACGGGATGGACGCGGTGGTGACCGGCTCCACCGTCTCCTGTTCCGAGACGGGGACCATCTTCCTCACGGGCCGCCCCGAGGAGGGCCGGCGCGCCATCTCCCTGGTGCCGGACCACCACGTGTGCATCGTCCCGCTGGACACCGTGGTGGAGCTGTTCCCCGAGGCGCTCGCCCGGGTGGAGCCGACCGCCGCGATCACCATGATCTCGGGCCCCTCGGCCACCAGCGACATCGAGCTCGAGCGGGTCGAGGGCGTGCACGGGCCCCGGCGGCTGGACGTGATCCTCCTGGACCGCTGAGCCCTCCGGGACCGACGCGGCGGGGGAGGTCGCCGACCACGACGCCGGGCCGCGCCTTCCTGGGGAAGGTGCGGCCCGGCGTCGGGCAAGGGGCGGACGTCCGCCCGGCCGTCAGATGATCGAGCGGCCCTCACGGCGCGCCTCGCGCCAGTCCTTGAAGAACGCGGCCGCGATGCTGGCGAGGACGGCCAGCACGAGCACCGGCCACATGAGGACGTACAGGGTGAGTCCGAGGGTCATCGGGGTCTCCTTCGGGGTCGGATCGGTCAGTCGGTCACGACGCGCGGGCGCCGGCGGGCTGGGCCACGGGGCGGTCGGCGGCGTCGTCGGTCGCGGGGTCGAAGTCGCCGGTCACCCGGGCGATGCGGTCGAAGTCGAAGTCCTGGCCGGAGCGGACGGACATGCCCCAGCAGACCAGGAACGAGACGGCGTAGGCCACGAGCGAGCCGGACAGCGTCGCGTAGTCCCGCAGGAAGCCGTAGCCGAAGAACACCATCACGGCCGAGGCGAGCGCGCCCACGACCACCGCGGCCCGCAGGCCGAAGAAGCCGAACGCCATGATGCCCAGCACCACGCCGACGCCGATGATCGCCAGGGTCTCCACCACGAGCGCCCAGGCGCCGGTGAGCGGGATCCACTCGAAGCGCACGGGCAGGAACACGGCCAGGGCCGCGAGCACGCCCACGGTGAAGGCCGCGTTGGTGACCTTCCGCCAGTAGAAGGACGCGATCACGGGGAACACGAGGCAGCCCCAGAGCGCGCCGACGAACACGAGCAGGTCCAGGATGTTGAACTTCGCGGTGGCGAAGTACAGGGCGGCGGCGGTGGCCACGATCATGGTGATGCGGCCGATCAGCAGCATGGTCTTGGGGTTCGCCTCGCGGCGGCCCACGGACTGGCCGTAGACGTCCGTCATGACGATCGAGGACAGCGCGGACAGGTCAGAGTCCGCCGTCGAGGACAGCGAGCCGATGATCATGAGGAACGCCAGGGCGACGACGGCCACCGGCAGGTACGTGGAGACCATCTGCGGCAGCAGGTTGTTCATGTCCCCGCCGACGGGCTCGACGCCCAGGTACAAGGCCATCACGCCGATCATGCCGACGCCGATCACGGAGCCGCCGTAGCCGACGGTGGCCGTGATGAAGGTCGGCTTGATGAGGTCCTCGCGCACCGCGAAGAGGCGCTGGGCGATGGTCTGGTTGCCGATCGCGTAGGCCAGCACGGCCGCGATGTACGGGGCGCCCTGGTTCATGAACGCCTCGGAGGAGAAGAAGTCCTGCTGCTGGGCGGTCACGTTGCCGGCCTGCACGCCGGCCTCGAACATGCCGGGGCCGCCGGCGGCGAAGAACACCGCGGGGATGATCACCACGGTGGCGCCGAGCATAGCCACCACCTGGGCGAAGTCCGTGAGCACGGAGGCGCGGAAGCCGGACCACAGCGTGTACAGCAGCACGCCTGCGGCCACGATCAGGATGCCCGCCCCGAAGGACAGCGGGGAAAGGATGGCGATCAGGGCGCCGCCGGCGATGAAGTTGGAGGTCAGCGAGATCACGGAGCCGAGCACGTTGGACCCGGCGAGCATGAGCTGCGAGGAGCGGCCGTGGCGGGCGTACATGACCTCGGCGAGCGTGTGGGCGCGCGGGGCGACCTTGCGGATGCGCCGGCCGAACGGGTAGATGAACAGGATCATCAGGGCGCCCCACAGGCCGTAGTGGATGGGCCCGGAGACGCCGTAGGTGTAGCCGGCGGTGACCGAGGCGTACATCGAGGACGCCCAGATCCAGGTGGCCGTCATGGAGGCTGCGGAGACGCCGAAGCCGATCTTGTTTCCGGCGGTCATGTAGGCGTCGGCGTTCTCCTTCCTTCGGGAGATCGCCAGCGACATGAGCATGGTGCCGCCGTAGAAGAACACGACGAGCACGATCACGCCGATCACGCCGAGCTGGACCAGCTCGGCTCCGTCCTGGGAGGGCGGCATGGGACTTCCTTTCGCACGGGGACTGCGGTCGGTCCGGTCCGCAGGCGTGCCGGCATCAGGGCGCGGCTCCGCAGGGCGGAGGAGGCGTTCTGATCCCGACGCGGCGGGGGCCGGGTGGTGGAGGGCATCCCGCCGGGTCCCGAGTCCACGGACGGCGAGCTCACTGCTCAAGCCGTCGCGGCCCCTCGGCCCTGTGCGGCGCTGTCAACACCGGTGCCACCGGCGGCCGTGGGCGCACCGGTGACCCAGCGACCCTCACATGTTTCGGAGCGGAAAGGCAAACCCGGTGACCCGCCTCACGCCCGCCCTGCCGTCGCGGTCAGCTGGCGAAGTGCCCGGCGAGGGCGATCATCCGGGCGCGCCACTCGTCCGCGGACGGCCCCTCGTGCGCCGCGTCCACGGCGTTGAGCACGAGCCGCACGAAGGTCCACGCTCGCACCCGCTCCTCGTCCAGCCCGGCGGCCTCGGCCACGACGTCGGCGCGCAGCCGCACGTGGATCCGCGCGTTGTGCGCGGCGGCGGTGACCTCGGGCCGGTTCCACACGATCGGAGCGACGGCGTACGCGCCCTCGCCGGCCACGGGCTTGGGGTCGATGGCGAGCCACCGCCCGCGCCTGGTGACGTGCCCGCGCCTCTCGTCGGACGCGGCCCCTGATGGTCCGTCGTCGGGCAGAGGCGCCAGGACATTGCCGTCGTGCAGGTCCTCGTGGACGAGCCGCGGCTCGGGGGCGCTGTCCACCAGCCGGCGCAGGTGGGACCGGGCCTGCACCTGGAGGCGCCGGGGCACCGCGGCCACGGGCTCGGCGAGCGTGCCGTCCCAGCGCTCGGCCTTGACCGCGACGGCGTCGAACTGGGGCGTGGCTGGGCGGTCCAGGGCGCGCAGCAGCCCGCCCACCGCCTCGCACGCGTCCAGGACCGGCTCGAGCGTGAGGGGCCGGTCGGCGTCGAGGCGCTCGAGCAGCAGGGCGCCGTCCGGCGGGCTCGCCGCGTGCAGGCGGACCGCGCCGGCGCCGTCCCACAGGCGCAGGGCGAGGTGCTCGTGGCGCGCCTCGAGGTGCGGCCAGGTGAGCTTGAGGACGGCCGGGCGCAGGGTGTGCCGGCGCACGGGCAGCACGAGCGCGCCGTGGCCGGTCCACGGGGCGCCCGGGGCGTCCGGGTCCAGGGTGAGGTTCCAGGCGGCCAGCCGCTCCTCCACCAGGTGCGGCAGCCGGGCCAGCCAGGCCTCGCCGGAGACGGCCTGCCCGCCGGCGGCCGCCAGCAGCGGGTCGGCAGGCCACCGCGCGATCCGCTCCGCGA
This sequence comes from Micrococcus sp. HG099, assembly GCF_024723355.1. Lineage (NCBI taxonomy): Bacteria > Bacillati > Actinomycetota > Actinomycetes > Micrococcales > Micrococcaceae > Micrococcus > Micrococcus sp. HG099. Next base: position 14,983 of record NZ_JANQCJ010000029.1, read on the forward strand.
ACGCGCGCGGGACGAGCTCGGACGGGGCGGCGCCGGGCGGCGCGGGGGAGTCGGGCATGGCGGGCACGCTACCGGGCCAGAATGGGGGGATGCCCGCCTTCGCGTCCCCGTCCGCCCCCGCCTCCCGACGGCGGCGCCGCGCGCTGGCGGCGCTGCTGGCCGTCGTCGTGGTGGTGCACTTGGTGGTGCTGTACCTGCCCGGGAGCGACGTGCCGCAGACCGGCTTCGAGGTCCCCGGGCTGGACAAGGCGATCCACGTGCTCGCGTTCGCGGTGCCGACGTGGGCGGCCGTACGGCTGGGATCATCGTGGTGGTGGGCGCTGCCGTTCGCGGTCCATGCCCCCGTGAGCGAGGCGGTGCAGCACGCGTGGGTGCCGCTGCGCACCGGCGACGCGTGGGACATGGTCGCGGACCTGGCCGGCGTCGTGCTGGGCGCGGCGCTCGCGTGGCGGGCGGTGCGGCGCGAGGTCGAGGCGCCGGGGGAGGTCGGGGAGGCCGGGCGAGGCGACCGGATTGGAGGATCGGGCCGGCCGGGCGTATGATGTCCGGGTGCCCTTCCCCCGGGAAGTGCATGACCTGGGGCTATAGCTCAGTTGGTAGAGCGTTTCGTTCGCAATGAAAAGGTCAGGGGTTCAATTCCCCTTAGCTCCACATCCGGCGAAGGGCCGAGGGCATCAGCTCTCGGCCCTTCGTCATGTCCGGGGGTGTCCGGGGGTCGCTACGGTGGATCGATGACCGATGCCGCTGCCGTGCTGGGGGCCTTCTTCGCTGCGGAGAACGCCCGGGACTGGGAGACCTACAGGTCGTTCCTCCACCCCGACGTCGAGTGGGTCCTCGGTGACCGGGTGGTCCGGGGGATCGACCGCTACGTCGAGGCGATGCAGGCGGCGTACGGGGACGACGACGTCCAGTTCCGCTGCGAGTGGAGCCACGTGTCCGAATCCGGCTCGCTGGTCGCGGCACTGCTCGTGGACGACGCGGGGCGCCGGTGCCTGGACGTGTTCGAGTTCAAGGACGGACTCGTCTGGAAGGAGCACGAGTTCCTCCTCGGTCGGACGGCCTCGGAAGCGGAGCCTCGGTCCCTGCCGACGCAGGGTGAGCCGCGATCGACGGAGGCGACCGAGCACCAGTGAGGTCGACATGCGCCTCCTGAGCTCCCCACCCGGCCCAGGACCGAGAGCAGATGCCCTCGGCCCTTCGTCATGCCCCGGGGTGTCATGGCGGCGGCGACGCCCCGCCGGCTCAGTGCGAGGCCGTCGTCGCCGTGGAGAGCGCGAGCCGGGACCGGCCCAGGTCCACCTGGCGGGCGTCGCGGAGTTCGACGTGGTCCCAGACCGGGGCGCCGTCCAGCGCGTGCCATGCTCCACCGTGCCGGACTGGCCCGGTGTCGAGCCCCTTCGGATCGACGGAAACGGCCAGGATCGACGGACGTTCCGTCGATCCCGACCGTTTCCGTCGATCCGCCGGGTGGAGGGGTCCGGGCGAGTGAGGACGGCGCCACCCCTCGCCCACCCCCCCGCCCCCGCCCGCCCCGGTCACGCGGCGCCTTCAGGCTTTCCGGATCCGGGGTTCCGGGTCTATGGTCTCCGGGTACCGCCGCGCGGGATCGCCCCAGGTCAGCCGCGCTTCACCCGTCCGCTCGCCGCGGACGGCCCCGGAACGGGGCCAGACGAGAGGGGCTGCCGATGCGCATCAGCGTGCTCACCCACATGCTGCATCCGATCCGCTCCCCGTACGCCGGCGGCCTCGAGATGCACACGGCCATGACCGTGGAGCACCTGGTCCGCCGCGGCCACGAGGTCACCGTGTACGCGCGCGAGGGCACGCGGCTGCCGGCCGACGTCGTCCCCGTGCTGCCCGCCGAGGGCGCCGGGCCCGGCAAGGAGGGCGACCGGCTGCGCGAGGAGGCCACGCGCCGCGCGTGCGAGATGGTCCTCGCGGACGGCTCCGACGCCGTCCTGAACAACAGCCTCTCCCCGGCGCCGCTGCAGCTGCTGCGCGAGCGCCCCATGGTCACCGTGCTGCACACGCCGGCCACGCTGGCGGAGGTGCTGGCCGTCGTCGACCACCCGGACTGGCGCGCCCCGCAGCACCACCGGTGGGCCTGCGTCTCCGCGTCGAACGCGCTGGCCTGGCAGCATCGGCTGCCGCGCGTGGACGTGGTGCCCAACGGGATCGAGCTGCACCACTGGGTCTCCGACGCCGCCCCCGTGCCCGGCCGCGCCGTGTGGTCCGGGCGCATCACCGCGGAGAAGGGGCTGCACGTGGCAATCGACGCCGCCCGCCTCGCCGGCATGGAGCTGCACTTCGCCGGGCCGATCTCGGACGAGGCCTACTACGCCCAGGAGATCGTCCCGCGCCTCGGCCCGGACACCGTCCACCACGGCCACCTGGACCACGCGACCCTGCCGCACATGCTCGCCACCGGCGAGGTCTTCCTCGCCACGCCCATGTGGGCCGAGCCGTTCGGCCTGGCCACGGTGGAGGCCATGGCCCTCGGCGTGCCGGTGGCCGCCCTGCTCTCCGGCGCCATGGGGGAGATCGTGGCCCCGCAGGCCGGGTCGCTCGCGGTGCACCACTCCGCGGAGGCGCTGGCCGTCTCCATCCGCCACGCCCGCCGCAAGGACCGCGGGCGCGTCCGGGCGTGGGCCTGCCGGTTCAGCGCGGAGACCATGGTGGAGGGCTACGTGGACTTGCTGGAGCAGGCCGCCGAGGACGCCCGCGACGGGGAGCTCGTGTGAGCGACGGCGCGGCGGCGGTCTCGCGGCCGGGCGCATCCGCGCGGCCCTCCCGACGACGGCGCGTCCTCTACTACGCGCACCAGCACGGCTCGGGGCACGTGCGGCACGCAGCGAACCTGGCCGCCACCGGGGCGTTCGACGTGACGGTGGTCAGTGCGCACCCGGACGCGGCGCGGATGCTGCCGGCCGGCACCCCGGTGCTCCCGCTGCCCTCGGACGTCGTGCCCGGGCACGTCCAGCCGGAGCGATCGCCTCTGCACTGGACGCCCGTGGGTCCGCAGATCCGCGACCGCTTCGCCGCCCTGCACGACGCCGCGGGGGACGTGCGCCCGGACGTGTGCGTCGTGGACGTCTCCGTGGAGGCGGCCCTGTTCCTGCGCCTGGCCGGCTGGCCCGTGCTGCACCGCCGGATGCACGGCGAGCGCACCGATCCCGCCCACGCGCTCGTCTACGCCGAGGCCGACGGCCTGTTCGCCCACTACGCCGAGGAGCTCGAGGACCCCGCCTGGCGGGAGGCGCACGCCGGCCGCACCGCGTTCCTGGGCGTCCCCGACGTCACCGGGCGCCTCGGCGCGCGGGCCACGACCACCACGGCCACGACGACGGCGGCCGGCGGCTCCGCCCCGCGGGTCGCGGTGATCGCGGGCACCGGCGGCGGCGGGGTGCGGGCCGCGGACCTGGCCCGGGCCGCCGCGGCCGTGCCGGAGGCGACGTGGGAGGTGTACGGGCCGGTGGCCGGTGCGGACGAGCTGCAGGCGCCCGGCGGCGCCGCGGGATCCCGCAGCTCCGACGCCGACGCGACGACCGGCACCGCGCCGACTGCCGGCGTCGCCCTGCCCGCCAACGTGACCCTGCACGGCTGGGTGGAGGCGCCGGCGAGCCGGGCCGCGGAGGCCGACGTCGTGGTGGTCTCCGCCGGGCACAACGCCGCCGTGGACGCCGCCCGCTCGGGCCGGCCGGTGGTGCTGGCGCCGGAGCCGCGGCCCTTCGACGAGCAGCACGTGTTCGCCCGCGAAACCCGCCGGGCCGCCGGCGTGCCGTGGTGCGCGTGGGAGGACCCCGACGCCGACTGGGCCGGCGCCGTCCGCGGCGCCCTCGCCGACCCCTCCGCCGCCGACCGCCTGGCCGCCCTGTTGCTCGTGGAGCCGGGGGAGTACCGGCGTCGCTGGGAGACCGCGGTCGAGGCGGCGCTGGAGACCACTCAGGGCTGACCGCCGCCTGCTGGGCGCACTACTGCCAGGTACGCGTCGATCTACGTGGCAGTACTGCGCCCAGCTCGCCCCGGCCAGCTCGCCCCAGCCCGCCCGCCCCGGCTCAGTACGCGGCGTCGTCGCGCCGTGCCGCGGCCAGCTCGTCCGCCGTGGGGTGACGCAGCAGCTCGAGCCGCTCGCCCTCGGGGTCCCACGCGATCAGCCCCGCGTCCGCGAACGCGCGCAGCCACCCCTCCATGGCCCATCGGCCGTGCACCTGCCGGAAACGGCGGGCGTTGACCAGGATGTCCTCGAGGTGGTGCAGCGGCGGGGTCACCACCCCGTGGTGCTGGTGGAACGCCTCGGCGGGGCTGAACCGCAGCATCAGGCCGGCGTCGCGGGCGCGGAAGGCCAGGTCCGTGTCCTCGGCGCCGTAGCCGGTGAAGCCCGCGTCGAAACCGCCGATGCGGGCCAGGTCCGCGCGGCGCAGCGCCAGGATCAGGGTCCACACGAGGTGCCACTCGTCCGAGGGTCCGGCGGTCAGGTGCGCGCGCGCCCGGTGGGGCACGGAGAGGCGGCGCAGCAGGGCGTCGGCACGGTGCGAGGTCAGGTCGGCCTCCTCGACGGCGCGGGTCCAGCCCGGCCGCAGGTAGCGGGGTCGGCCCATCACCACGGACCCGGGGTGGGCCGCGACCTCGGTGGCCAGCACGCCGACGGTCTCGGCCGCCGGGATGCAGTCCACGTCGAGGAAGACGAGGATCTCGCCGGTGGCGAGCTCGGCGGCGCGGTTGCGGGCCTGCGCCAGCGGCAGGCCGGCCTCGGCGGCCACGTGCCCCACCGTGACGGGCAGGCCCGTGGCCGGCACACGGCCGTCGGGCTGGCCCATGAACACCACGACCACCTGGTCCGGGCGGCGGTGGGAGCGTTCCAGCCCGGCGACCACGCGGGCCAGGTGCTCGTCCCGGTGCCCCGTGATGACCAGCACGGACACGCTCGGCAGCGCCCCGCGCGCCCGGGCGAGGGCCTCGCGGTAGACGGCCACGTGGGCGGCGGCCACGCGACGGCGCTGCCGGGCCCGGGCGGCCGGGTCGGCGGGGGCCGTGCGCGCGCGGGCGCGCACCAGCGTCTCCAGCGCGTCGGCGAGGGAGTCGGGGTCCTCCGGGTCGAACGCGGCGAGCGAGTCGGGGGTCAACCAGGCGCCGGACTGGTCCGCGATGTGCCCGATGTCCGCGACGGCCACCGGCACCCCCAGGTCCCGGCACATCTCCACCCAGCCCGAGTGGGTGCCGATGCGGTACGGCAGCACGGACACGTCCACGTCGCGCAGCAGCGCGTGCAGGGCGGGGTCGTCGAGCCGGTCGTGCTGCCACAGCTCGAAGCCGTGGTGGGCGCAGCCTGCGCGCAGCGCGGCCAGGGCGTCCTCGTCCTGCACGGTGGCCTGGACCTCCACGGTCACCCGCGCGTCGACACCGCGCTCGGCCAGCGTCCCGACGGCGGCGGCGAGCACCGGCAGCAGCGCCACCGGGGCCACCTGGGCCCGCAGGTCCTTGGCGTGCACCAGCAGGCGGGCGGGGACGGCCGCGCCGTCGCCGTCGTCGGACGCGTCGGGGGGCAGCAGGCCGGGGGCGTCGTCGTCGCCCTGCGCCACGAGGTCCTCGAGCGGGACGATGTGCGGGTGGGGGACCACGAGGGCGCGCACGCCGTAGTCGCGGGCGAGGGTCGCCGCGGCGCCGGGGGTGAGCGTGAGCACGGCGTCCGCGCGGCCCAGCAGCACGGCCAGGCGGTCCCGGTGGGGGCCCTGGTCCGTCAGGTGCGGGTTCTCGAGGTCGTGCACGGTCACGACGACGGCGCCCCCGTGCGCGTGCTGCGCGCCCAGGGCGGCGGCCAGCTGGGCGGGGCTGAAGTGCTCGAAGCCGAAGTGCACGTGCAGCACGTCCGGGCGGTGCTCGGCCAGCCACTCCGCGTCCAGGGCCCGGGGCGGCCACCACTGGTGTGCGGGCGCGCCCGGCACCGTCGGGTCCGGCAGGAACTCCACGTCCGGCGCGGCGCCCGGGTCGAGGGGGAGGATCGCACGGGTGTACGGGTGCTGCGCGGGCACGTGCTGGACGGTGATGCTCACGGGGGAGGGCCTCCTGACCTGGGGATGCGAGGCCGCGCGGGCGGCGTGTCCCCGGCTGAGAACGGGGTGGCGAAAACTAGTCTGACAGGGCAGGATCACAGAACCGGCACCATGGCGTCCGGTTCGTCTCGGCGCGGCCCGCGCCGGCCGTCGCAGCAGCAGGTGAAGGGGACCGTTGGACGTGGAGTCGCAGCCGCAGGGGCGGGTGCTGTATGTGATCGTCGGCCCGCCGGAGCACGGCGTCGTCCGCCACGCCCGGCAGACGGCCGCCGCCCTCCGACGGGTGGGCGCCGAGGTGGAGCTGCTCACGGCGGAGGACGTCGCGGCGTTCCACGGCCTCGTGCCGCTGATGGCCGAGGCCCGCTCCCTCGGCGCCGCCGTCCACCTGGACGTCACGGACGCCCTGTTCGGCCCCACCGCCGCCGCGGCCGCGGACCTGCTCGTGGACGTGCTCCCCGAGGGCGCCACGCTGACTCTGCACGACATCCCCCAGCCCGCCGAGGGGGACGGCCGCTACCGCCGCCGCGGCGAGGCGTACGCGCGGCTGGCGCACCACGCGGCCGGCGTCGTCGTCTCCTCCCAGCACGAGCGCGCGCTGCTGGCCGAGCTCGTGGACGCCGACGCGGACGTGGTGCCGCTGCCCGTGGAGGACCGCCGCGCCGAGGCCGCGCGCGCCGAGTCCGTGGTGCCGGAGAACATGGCCGGTCTGGACCAGGACGTGGTGCTCTTCGGGTTCGTGTACCCGGGCAAGGGGCACGCCCTCGCCCTCGAGGCGCTCACCGAGCTGCACCGTCAGTGGGGCCCGAACTCCGGGGCGCCGCGCCGGCTGACGGCGCTCGGACCCGTCAGCATCGGGCATGACGACCTCGTGGCGGAGCTGACCCGCGACGCCGAGGCGCGCGGCCTGGAGTTCCGCGTCACCGGGTTCGTGCCGGACGAGTTCGCGGACGCGGCCCTGCTCTCGGCGGGCATCCCGTTCGCGGCGCACCGCAACGTGTCCGCGTCCGGGTCTCTGGCGGCGTGGACCTCGGTGGGGCGGCGGGCCATCGCCTCCGCCGGCCGCTACACGGAGGAGATGGAGCGCCTGCGCCCCGGCACCCTGCGGCTCGTGCACACCAACGGGTCGCCGGCCTTCGCGATGGCCGAGGCGATCGCCGAGGCGGTCGAGGACCCCGAGCGCACGTGGCTCGACCCCGCCGTGGACCTGGCCCCCGGGGCCGAGGACTGCGCGCGGATGCTCGTCGACGTGCTCCGCCGCGTGCACAGGTGGACGTGAGCGCCGCCGTCTCCGTGGTGGTGCCCTACTACCGGGCCCAGGCGGACCTCGACCGGCTCACGGCCGCGCTCGCGGCCCAGACCCACCCCGCCTCGCGGCTCCAGCTCGTGGTGGCCGACGACGGCTCGCCCGTCCCGCCCAGGGTGGGCCCGGACCTGCCGTTCGACGTGGTGACCGTGCGCCAGGAGGACCGCGGGTTCCGCGCGTCGGCGGCCCGGGCGCTCGGGGCGGAGACGGCCGACGGCGACGTGCTCGCCTTCCTCGACGGGGACATGCTTCCGGAGCCCGGGTACCTCGTCGCGGCCGTGGCGGCGTTGGCCGAGGCGCCCCGGGACGCCGTGGTGGTGGGCCGGCGTCGGCACCTGGCCGAGGCCTGGCTGCCGGGCGCGTGGGACGCGGGCTGGCGCCCCGGCGACGACGTCCCGGCCGCCGCGCTGCTCGAGGAGCCTGCCTGGCTGCGCGAGGGGTACCGGACCACGGACGACCTGCGCCGCGCCGACTCCACCGGCTACCGGTACGTCATCTCGGCCGTGCTCACGGTGGCGCGCGAGGTCTACGAGGACGCGGGCGGGTTCGACCCCGGATTCGTGGGCTACGGCGGGGAGGACTGGGAGCTGGCGCACCGGCTGTGGCGCGTGGGTGCGGCCCTGCGCCACGCGCCGGACGCGGTGGCGTGGCAGGCCGGTGCCGACTTCGGCGGACGCGGCGACGCCGCCGAGGCCGCCCGGGTGAAGGCCCGCGAGGCGCTCGTGCTGGCCTCCCGCATCCCCGCGACGACGGCCCGCGGCCACGGCCTGTCCCTGGCCGGCCCGCTGCGGGTCGAGGCGCGCGTGCGGGTGCCGGAGGGCGCAGACGGCGCGGTGGCGGCCGGGGTGGCGGTGGACGCCG
>NZ_JANQCJ010000002.1:0-52223 GCF_024723355.1 Micrococcus sp. HG099
TCCCACAGCACGGTGAGCAGGCCGAAGGCCGCCATGAAGGCCAGGCCGGAGAGCTTCACGGCGCAGCCGGCGCCGAGCAGCACCCCGGCCAGCAGCCGCCACGGCCGCCAGCCGAGCCACGGCCCGGTGGCCAGGGCGTGGTAGCCGCGCCGGGCGACGTCGTGCGCCAGGCGCCGCGCGAGCAGCCGCCGGCCGTGGGCGCGGTCCGCCAGGAGCGCGGCGAAGGCGGCGAGGACGAAGAACGAGAGGAAGATGTCCAGCAGCCCGATTCGGGACATCACCAGGTGGTGGCCCTCCACGGCCAGCAGCAGTCCGGCGACGGCGCCCAGGGACACGGAGCGCAGCAGGTGCTGGGCGATCAGGGCGGTCAGGAGCACGGAGAGGGTGCCGGCGACGGCGGCGCTGAACCGCCAGCCCACGCCGTTGTCCGTGCCGAAGGCGAGCATGCCCAGGCCGATCAGCCACTTGCCCAAGGGCGGGTGCACCACGTATGCGGCGGACTCGAGCGGCTCCGCCTCGCCGCGGACGAAGGCGTCGTTCGCGTCGTCCTCCCAGCGGCGTTCGTAGCCGGACTGCAGTAGGGAGTAGGCGTCCTTGGGGTAGTAGGTCTCGTCGAAGATCAGCTGGTCCGGGTGCGCCAGGTTCCAGAATCGCAGGACGCCGGCGAGCCCGGTGACCAGCAGCGGCAGGATCCAGTGCCAGCGCGTCAGGGGCGCGGCGGACACGCCCAGGCGCGCCCGCAGCGCGGCCACGCCGAAGGGGCCGTCGTCGACGGCGGAGGGGCGCAGGGCGCGGGCGGTGGCGGGCACGGGTCAGCCGAGATCGAAGGGCAGGCGGCTGCGGACGGGCCGGGGGAGCAGGCCGGCTGCGCGACGGATCCGATCCTTGTGGGGACGGAGCCGGTACTTGGCCGCGGCCAGCGTGTCGACACGGCGCTCGCGCCAGGCGCGGGCGGCGCCCTTCAGCGGGCTGCGGACCCGGACGTGGTACTTGTCCAGCAGCGGCTCGGGGACGAGCTCCTGGCCGATGTGGAACCGGTCGGCGAAGCGCGCGATGCCCAGCTCCTTGTCCGGGTAGCCCGTGAAGTGCATGACGAAGGCGTCCGTCAGGGAGTCTTCGTAGTAGTGGCCGCGGGAGTTGAGCTGCCGGTGGTCCACGATGCGCACCCGGTCGGCATGGCCGCCCGTCTGGATGGTCCACCACATCTGGTCCTGGTCGCCGTTGGTGAACAGCCCGTCGCGCTCGTCGTCCCACCATCGGCGCACCTCGGACAGGTCCGCGGTCGCGGTGGACTCCACGATCGCCCGCGCGGTCTCGTCATTGCGCAGGAGCATGACGCCGGTGTTGATGCGGGACCAGAACCCGTTGGGCTCCTTCGGTCCCTCGGCGATCACGACGCTGATGCCGTCCCGCTCGGCCTCCGAGATCAGGCGGACGATGTTGTCCGCCTCGAAGTCGGTGAAGAACGCGTCGTCGTCCAGCCACACCAGCCAGTCGTAGAGCGGGAGCAGCCGGCGCAGGATCGAGACCTTGTAGTCGAACTTGGTGACGATGTGCGGGTCGATGCCCGTCTCGAGGCGGTAGTCGAGGCCGTGCTCGCGCGCGTAGACGGCGTGGTTGACGTAGGAGCGCAGGCGGATCTCGTCGCCGCCGGAGGTGAGGCAGATGCGGGGTGCGGCGGACATGGCGATACCTTCCGACGGGACGGGCGGTTGAGGTGCCGGCCGGGCGGTGGCGGCACGCTCCCCATGCTAGGCGGCGGGAGGCACGCCGTAGGCTCGGGGCGTCCGCCTCATCCGTCGAAAGGTCGTCCCATGTCCGAGGGCCGCATCGTCCTGGCCGCCACCCCCATCGGCAACCTCGGGGACGCCTCCGCGCGGCTGCGGGAGCTGCTGGCCGAGGCGGATGTGATCGCCGCCGAGGACACCCGGACCGCCCGCCGGCTGTGCCAGGGGCTGGGCGTCACCCCGCGCGGGCGGCTCGTGGCGCACCACGACCACAACGAGGCCGCCTCGGTGCAGGGCCTGCTGGAGCAGGTCCGTTCCGGCGCCACCGTGGCCGTCGTCTCGGACGCGGGCATGCCGACCGTCTCGGACCCCGGGCATCGGCTCGTGGCCGCCGCGGTGGCCGAGGGACTCGAGGTGACGTGCGCGCCCGGGGCCAGCGCCGTGACCACCGCCCTGGCCCTGTCCGGCCTGCCGACGGACCGCTTCGCCTTCGACGGCTTCATCCCGCGCAAGGACGGGGAGCGGCGTCGGTGGCTCGCCTCCCTGCTCACCGAGGGCCGCACCGTGGTCGCCTTCGAGTCCCCCCAGCGGATCGCGGACGTGCTGGCGGTCGTCGCGGACGTGCTGGGCGCCGACCGGCCGGTGGCGGTGGCCCGCGAGCTGACCAAGCTCCACGAGGAGGTGGTCCGCGGCACCGCTGCCGAGGTGAACGCCTGGGCGCGGGAGCGGGCCGCGGGGGAGGGGATCCGCGGGGAGATCGTGCTCGTGATCGGGCCGGCGTCCCCGGACGCGGCGTCCGCCGGCGGCGCCACGGAGGCGGACGCCGTCGCCGAGGTCGGCGTGCTCGTGGACTCCGGGACGCGCCTGAAGGAGGCCGTGGCCACCGTGGCCGCCGCCCACGGGCTGCGCTCGCGGACCCTGTACCAGGCGGTGCTCGACGCACGGGGGTGAAGCGGCCGGTACACAGTTCCTCACGCGCGGCGCGGCGCCGGTCTCGGTGGCTACGATCACGTGCAGGACGCGCGGCCGCGCGCGGACCGTGCCGCACCGGCACGGAATAGCGCCGCGGGCCGGGCCGTTGACCCGCAGGAGCGAGGGCATCGCCCCCGATCCGATCCGATCCACAGGAAGAGGTGCTCCCATGACCGTGACCCCCGAGCGCGAGAAGGCACTGCTGGACTCGGTCCCCACGGGACTGCTGATCGACGGTGAGTGGCGTGACGCCTCCTCCGGCAAGACCCTGGACGTGCACGACCCGGCCACCGGCAAGGTGCTGGTCTCCATCCAGGACGCGAACTCCGAGGACGCGATGGCCGCGCTCGACGCCGCCGACCGCGCACAGAAGTCCTGGGCCCTCACCGCCCCCCGCGAGCGCGCCGAGATCCTGCGCCGCGGCTTCGAGCTGATCCAGGAGCGCGCCGAGGACTTCGCCCTCCTCATGACCCTGGAGATGGGCAAGCCGCTGGCCGAGGCCCGCGGCGAGGTCGCCTACGGCAACGAGTTCCTGCGCTGGTTCTCGGAGGAGACCGTGCGCCACTACGGCCGCTACTTCACCAGCCCCGAGGGCAAGAACAAGATGCTGGTGCAGCACAAGCCGGTGGGCCCGTCCCTGCTGATCACCCCCTGGAACTTCCCGCTGGCCATGGCCACGCGCAAGGTCGGCCCGGCCATCGCCGCCGGCTGCACCATGGTCCTCAAGCCCGCCAAGCTCACCCCGCTGACCTCGCTGCTGTTCGCGCAGGTCATGCAGGAGGCCGGCCTGCCCAAGGGCGTGCTCAACGTGGTGGCCGGCTCCTCGGCCTCCGCCATCTCCGGTCCGCTCATGAAGGACCGCCGCCTGCGCAAGGTCTCCTTCACCGGCTCCACCCCGGTGGGCGTGCGCCTGATGAAGGACGCCGCCGAGAACGTGCTGCGCACCTCCATGGAGCTGGGCGGCAACGCCCCGTTCATTGTGTTCGAGGACGCGGACCTGGACGCCGCTGTCCAGGGCGCCATGGCCGCCAAGATGCGCAACATGGGCGAGGCCTGCACGGCCGCCAACCGCTTCCTGGTGCACGAGTCCGTGGCGGACGAGTTCACCAAGAAGTTCGCGGCCGCCATGGAGAAGCTCAAGCCGGTGCGCGGCACCGAGCCGGACTCCACCCTCGGCCCGATCGTGGACGAGGGCGCCCGCGAGGACATCCACGCCCTGGTGACCGAGGCCGTCGGCGCCGGCGCCGAGGTGGTCACGGGCGGCGACAAGGTCCCGGGCGACGGCTACTTCTACCAGCCGACCGTGCTGAAGGTGGAGAACGACTGCCCGATCCTCGGCCAGGAGATCTTCGGCCCCGTGGCCCCCGTGACCACGTTCGCCACCGAGGAGGAGGCCATCGACCTGGCCAACTCCTCCGAGTACGGCCTCGCCTCCTACCTGTACACCCGGGACTACAACCGCATGTTCCGCGTCTCCGAGCAGATCGAGTTTGGCCTCGTGGGCTTCAACGCCGGCGTGATCTCCAACGCCTCCGCCCCGTTCGGCGGCGTGAAGCAGTCCGGCCTGGGCCGCGAGGGCGGCGCCGAGGGCATCGAGGAGTACACCACGGTGCAGTACATCGGCATCGCCGACCCATACGCGGCCAAGAAGGACTGACCTGCCGCGCGGGCGCCTGACGCCCGATCCGGCTCGGCCCCGTCACCGTCTCGGTGGCGGGGCCGAGGCGTGCCCGGCGTCCGGCGGGGCTCCCGGGGCAGTGTCCGATGAGCCCGCCCCCGGCCCCTCAGTCGAGCGGCGTGACGGGCCGGGGTCGGGCCGGGGCGCTGCGGAGGGTGCGCAGGGTCGTCAGGACGTCACCGCGTCGGGCCTCGGCGACGGCGGAAGTCACCCTGCTCGAGGAGAGGGCGCGGGGCCCGCGGCGGACGAGGGCGGGCAGCACCCGCCGGCGGCCTGAGACCGTGCCGGCGAGGCGCAGATACGCGTCGGCCACCTTCTCCGGCGCGTGCTCCTCGACGATGGCGTCCCGCATCGACAGGGCCTTGAGAGACCGCAGCTCCGTGGCGAGCTCCTGCGCATCCGGCCACCGCCCCCGGAGGTAGCCCGCAAAGTTGTCCCGGCGCAGAACGGCCAGGTTTTCCGGGGTGACGGTGCCGCTGTACCCCAGGTGGTCGAACGCCACGACCCGACGACCGCAGGCGAGCCCCTCCAGGGCGGAGCGCCCGATCCCGAACACCAGGTCGGCGTCGTCGATCGCGTTCTCCGGATCCGGGCGGGCCGTGTCGCCGCCCAGCACCTCGAGCTCGATGCCCGCCAGCGCGCACGCCTCCCGGATCGTCCCCAGGGCCCGCCCCTGGCGGTTCGACAGGAAGACCGCCTTCCGCACCACGGGGGCAGGTGGGGTGCGGGGGCGGAACCGGTCGACGTCGATGGGATTCCGGATGATCGTCGACCGCCAGGGGATGTGGCCGGCTACGTACTCGGACACGGCCGCATACGCGTCGGCGCCCGGCCGCGCCCATTCCTCCGCCGGCACCACACCGTGGGAGGTCATGATCCTGGTGCGGATGCGTGTGTGGCGCAGGTCCACCATGCAGGGGCCGTGGTTGACCAGCGCGAGGTCGTACGTCGCGCCGGGGTCGAACGGGACGTACTCCGGCGGAAGCTCGCCCGCGCGATGCGAGTGGACGTGCACCTCGTGCTCCGTCGCGAGCGCCCCGTGCATGGTCCGGACCCAGGACTGGGTGCCGCCGGGGTAGGCGAATCCCGCATTCGTCAACAGGATCTTCATGGCCTCGATGTAACCACAGGCCGGAGCGCCCCACACAGGACGCCCCCTAATGTGGAGGCCATGCCCGCCGAGCCCCACGTCGACCAGCCCGCCGCCCTCGCCCCCGAGGCCTACCGCGCCCCGGAGGCCGCCGCGCCCGCGGACGACGACGAGGCGGGCCCCCGCCGCGACGCGCGGGAGGAGAAGTCGGGCCGGAGGCGCCGCCTTGAGTTCCCCCCGGCGCCCGAGCCGCTGCCGGTGCCCGTGGTGGACAACCACACGCACCTGGACTTCCGCGACGGGCTGGTCCGCGTGGACGTGCACCAGGCCATGGACGCGGCCGAGGCGCTCGGCGTCGTGGGCGCCGTCCAGGTGGGCTGCGACGTCGACTCGGCCCGTTTCACCATCCAGGCGATCGAGGCCGAGCCGCGCCTGCTCGGCGCGGTGGCCCTGCACCCCAACGACGCCGCGCGCCTCGCCGAGCGGGGCGCGTTCGAGGAGGCGTTCGCCGTCATCGAGGAGCTGGCCGCCCACCCGCGGGTGCGCGCCGTGGGGGAGACCGGCCTGGACTACTACCGCACGCGCGAGGAGGCGGGGCACGCCGCCCAGCACGAGTCCTTCCGCCGCCATATCCGCCTCGCCCGCGAGCTCGGCAAGGCGCTGCAGATCCACGACCGCGACGCCCACGACGACGTGGTCCGCATCCTGCTCGAGGAGGAGGCCGCCGGCGGCCTGCCCCCGCACGTGGTGTTCCACTGCTTCTCCGGCGGCCCGGACCTGGCCCGCACCTGCGCCGAGCACGGCTGGCTGATGTCCTTCGCCGGGCCCGTCACGTTCAAGGCCAACGACGAGCTGCGCGAGGCCCTGCGAATCGCCCCGGCCGAGCTGCTGCTCGTGGAGACGGACGCGCCCTTCCTCACGCCGCATCCGTATCGGGGCCGCCCCAACGCGCCCTACCTGGTCCCGCTGACCCTGCGGGGCATGGCGGAGACGCGGGGAGACGACGTGGCGGCCCTCGCCCGTGCGGTGAGCGAGAACACCGCCCGGGTGTACGGCTCGTTCTAAGCCGATCCAGACCAGGCCCCTAGGATGGGCGACGTGCTGACCCGACTCCTCAAAGCCCGGCTGCCCGAGGGAACGCAGTACCTGGTGGACCGCCCCATGCGGATCCGCCTCGTGTTCGTGGTCCTCGGATCCGTCCTCGTGGCCGGCCTCGAGATGGTGGCGCTCGCCTCGATCCTCCCGCTGGTCAGCCTGCTGACCTCGGGGGAGCTGGGCTCGCCGGCGCTGGAAGGGCTGCTGGCCCGGTTCGGGGCCGTGACGGTGCCGGAGCAGACGGTGGCCTTCGCCGTCGTGATCGTGCTGGCCTTCCTGCTCAAGGCGATCCTGGTGCTCGCGTTCCGCTGGTGGACCATGGGCTTCACCAATCAGAACCTCATCCGCACGTCCGCCACGCTGCTGCGCTACTACCTGCGGGCCGACTACGGCCTGCACCTGACGCGCACGGTGGGCACGCTGGTGAACAACGTCACCGGCACCTCCAGCATGGCGTACACGGGCGTGGTGAACGCGTCCGTCACGTTCCTCACGGAGGCCGTGACGCTCGTCGCGGTGGCGGTCGTGGTGGGTGTCTCCATGCCGCTGACGGGGCTCGGGATGGCCCTGTACTTCCTCGCCGTCGCCTGGGTGATCAAGGCCGTCATCCGCCGCCCGGCCTCGCGTCTGGGCTGGACCCTGGTGACCACGGGGGAGCGGGCCAACACCGCGGCGCTGCAGGGCCTGGAGAACTACAAGGACGTGAAGATCCGCGGCAACGACTCGGCCTTCATGGAGGAGTACCGGGCCGCCCGCGCGGAGAGCGCCGCAGCCACGCGGCTCAAGATGATCCTCACGATGATGCCGCGCTACGTGCTCGAGGTCGCCTTCGTGGCCGCCATCGCGGCGCTCGTGGCCGTGGCCTTCATCCAGGGTCGCGGCGGGGAGGCGTTCGGCTCGCTCGCGCTGCTCGCGATGGCCGGCTTCCGCGTGCTGCCGTCCATGGCCGCGCTCATGGCCACCACCAACGAGATCCGCACCTCCTGGCCGGCCTTCGAGCGCACGACGGCGGAGCTCGCCGCCGCACAGCCGGTTCTGCAGGCCGCGGACCGGCCCTACGAGCGCCTCGCATTCAAGGAGTCCATCGAGGTGCGGGACGCGTCCTTCACCTACCCGGGCAAGACGGAGCCCGTCCTGCGCGACATCGACCTCACGGTCCCGTTCGGTTCTTCGTACGCGTTCGTGGGTGGCAGCGGTGCCGGCAAGACCACGCTGGTGGACCTGCTCATCGGCTTCCACCACGCCCAGAGCGGCGGCGTGTTCGTGGACGGGGTGGAGCTCGAGGCCAACCCGCGGGGCTGGTGGGACAACGTGGCGTTCGTGCCGCAGTCCGTCACCGTGGTGAACGGCACCGTCCTGCACAACGTGGTGCTGGACCTGGAGGCGGCCGAGACCGCGGACCGTGCCGCCGTGGAGCAGGTGCTGCGGGACGCGCAGCTGGGCGAGTGGCTGGACGCCCTCCCCGAGGGGCTGGACACGGTGGTCGGCGAGGGCGCCGTGGGCGTCTCCGGCGGCCAGCGGCAGCGGCTCGGCATCGCCCGGGCGCTCTACCGGCGCCCGCGGCTGCTCGTGCTGGACGAGGCGACTTCGGCCCTGGACAACCTGACGGAGCGCCGCGTCACCGAGGTGATCGAGTCGCTCAAGGGACGGATCACCGTGCTCGTGGTGGCGCACCGTCTCTCCACCGTGAAGCACTGCGACCAGATCGTCCTGATGGACCAGGGCCGGATCATCGGCCAGGGGACCTTCCGCGGGCTGCAGGAGACCAGCCCGGAGTTCCAGGAGCTCGTGCGGCTCGGCGACCTCTCGGCCTGAGAGCCCACGCCCCGAGCACGGTGCGGGCCTGCCCGCCCTATCGCGTCCGCCGCCCCCGATAGACTCGCCCGCATGGTCCCCACCCCCGACGCCCCAGCCCCCGCCCCGCTCCTGAG
Organism: Micrococcus sp. HG099; assembly: GCF_024723355.1. Classification (NCBI taxonomy): domain Bacteria; kingdom Bacillati; phylum Actinomycetota; class Actinomycetes; order Micrococcales; family Micrococcaceae; genus Micrococcus; species Micrococcus sp. HG099. Next base: position 8,494 of record NZ_JANQCJ010000002.1, read on the forward strand.
CGCCGCGGACGTGCGGCGCATCGCGGCCGAGCTGGACCTGCGCCCCACCAAGCAGTGGGGCCAGAACTTCGTGATCGACCCCAACACCATCCGTCGGATCGTGCAGGCCGCCGGCGTAGGGCCGGACGAGCACGTCCTGGAGATCGGTCCCGGCCTCGGCTCCCTCACCCTCGGCCTGCTGGACGCGGCCGCCGCCGTCACGGCGGTGGAGATCGACCCCGTGACCGCCGAACGGCTGCCGCAGACCGTCCAGGAGTTCCGCCCCGCGTCCGCGGACGCGCTGGCGGTGCTCCACGCGGACGCCCTGCGCATGACGACTGCGGACCTGGACGCCGTCCGCCCCGCCGCCGCCCCGGGAGGGCCCACCGCCCTCGTGGCCAACCTGCCCTACAACGTGGCCGTGCCCGTGCTCCTGCACGCGCTCGCCGAGCTCCCCGGACTGCGGCACGGCCTGGTCATGGTGCAGGAGGAGGTGGCGGACCGCCTCGCCGCCGGCCCCGGCTCCCGCGTGTACGGCGTGCCCTCGGCCAAGGCGGCCTGGTACGCGCAGGTGGACAAGGCCGGCACCATCGGCACCCAGGTGTTCTGGCCCGCCCCGCGCATCCACTCCGGGCTCGTCGCCTTCACCCGCCGCGAGCCGCCGACCTCCGCCGTGTCCCGCGCCGAGACCTTCGCGGTGGTGGACGCCGCCTTCGCCCAGCGGCGCAAGACCCTGCGCGCCGCCCTCGCCGGCTGGGCCGGCTCCCCGCAGGCCGCGGAGGACGCCCTCGTGGCCGCCGGGGTGGACCCCCGCGCCCGCGGCGAGGCCCTGGGCATCGAGGCCTTCGCCCGCATCGCCGAGCACGGCCCGCGCCGCGCGGCCGGGGAGGGCTCGGCATGAGCGAGGCCCGCGCCGGACTTTCCGGCACCGCCCGGCACGTCACCGTGAGCGCCCCCGGCAAGGTGAACCTCTCGCTGCGCGTGGGCCCGCCCGGCGCGGACGGCTACCACCCCGTGGCCACCGTCTACCTGGCCGTCAGCCTGCGGGAGACCGTCACCGCCATCGCGCGCACGGACGGCCGCGTGACCGTGGGCCCCTGCCCTCGGCAGGTCAGCCTCGTGGACGCCCACGACGTCCCGTGGGACGAGCGCAACCTCGCCCACCGGGCCGCCGTCCACCTGCGCACCACGCTCGGCCTGGACGAGGCGACGCACGGCGTCCACCTGGACGTGGCCAAGCAGGTGCCCGTGGCCGGAGGCATGGGCGGCGGGTCCGCCGACGCCGCCGCCGCGCTGCTGGCCTGCAGCGTGCTCTGGGAGACCGGCCACACCCGCTCCGAGCTCGCAGAGCTCGCCGCCCCGCTCGGCGCGGACGTGCCCTTCGCCGTGCTCGGCGGGGCCGCCGTCGGGCTCGGCACCGGCGCCGAGCTGACCCCCGTGGCTGCGCGCACCCCCGTGCACCTCGTGCTCGTGCCGGCGGACGCCGGGCTGTCCACGCCGGTGGTGTTCGGCACCCTGGACGAGCTCCGCCGGGACGGCCACGTCCCCGAGGGCCCGGCCCACCCGGAGGTGAACCAGGAGGTGGTCCGCGCGCTCACCGCCGCCGACCCGCTGGCCCTCGCCACCGCCATGGACAACGACCTGCAGACCCCCGCCGTCGCGCTGTTCCCGGACCTCGGAGACGTCCTGGACCTCGGCCTGGACGAGGGCGCCCTGCGCGGCATGGTCTCCGGCTCCGGCCCCACCCTGCTCTTCGTGGTGCCGGACGAGCACTCCGCCCTCAGCCTGGCCACGGCAGTGGAGGAGCGCACGGGCGTGCGCGCCCTGCCCGTGCACGGCCCGGTGGCCGGCGCGCACGTCCTCTGAGGCCCGGCCGCCCCCGTCGGCGGCCCGCCCGCACCCCCTCTCCCCGCCACCCCGTCCGTCAGCTCCCCGTCCGTCAGCCCCCGTCCCGGAAGGACACCCCGCCCCATGGCCCACCTGCTCGGCGCCGAGAACATCGGCATCGCCTTCGGCACCCGCACCGTCCTCGAGGGGCTGTCCCTCGGCGTGGACGAGGGGGACCGGATCGGCCTGGTCGGCCGCAACGGCGACGGCAAGTCCACCCTCATGCGGATCCTCGCCGGGCTCCAGGAGCCGGACACCGGGCGGGTCACCCGCCGCGGCGGCGTCCGCGTCGGCGTGCTCGACCAGCAGGACCGGCTCGACCCGACGCACACCGTGCGCCAGGCCGTGGTGGGGGACGTCGAGGACCACGTGTGGGCCTCCGACCCCAAGGTCCGGGACGTGCTCGGCGGCCTGCTGGACGGCCTGGACCTCGAGCAGACGGTGGAGGGGCTCTCCGGCGGCCAGCGGCGCCGCGTCGCCCTGGCCCGCCTGCTCGCCGGGGACGACGACGTCCTGTTCCTGGACGAGCCCACCAACCACCTGGACGTGGAGGGCGTCGCCTGGCTGGCCCGGCATCTGAAGGACCGCTGGCGGCCCACGGACGGCGGCCTCGTGGTGGTCACCCACGACCGCTGGTTCCTGGACGAGGTCTGCACCCGCACCTGGGAGGTCCACGACGCCACCGTGGACCCCTTCGACGGCGGCTACGCGGCCTGGATCCTCGCCCGCGCCGAGCGCGCCCGGCAGGCGGCCGTGGTGGAGCAGAAGCGCCAGCAGCTCATGAAGAAGGAGCTGGCGTGGCTGCGCCGCGGGGCCCCAGCGCGCACCTCGAAGCCGAAGTTCCGCATCGAGGCGGCCAACGCGATCATCGCGGACGTGCCCGAGCCCCGCGACTCCGTGTCCCTGGCCAAGACCGCCACCGCGCGCCTCGGCAAGGACGTGCTGGACCTCGAGCACGTCGGCCTGTCCCTGGGGGAGAAGCGGATCCTCGACGACGTCACCCTCCGCCTCGCCCCGGGCGAGCGCCTCGGCGTGGTGGGTGTCAACGGCGCCGGCAAGTCCACCCTGCTGCGCCTGCTCGACGGGCGCCTCGAGCCGGACTCCGGCCGCGTCAAGCGCGGCAAGACCGTGGTGACCGCGACCCTCACCCAGGACGTGAAGGAGCTGGACGAGGTGGCCCACCTGCGGGTCGCCGAGGTGATGGCCCGGGAGGGCTCCGCCTTCCAGGTGGGGGACAAGGAGATGTCCGCCGGCCAGCTGCTGGAGATGCTCGGCTTCGGCACGTCCCGGCAGTGGACTCAGGTCTCCGAGCTCTCGGGCGGCGAGCGCCGGCGCCTGCAGTTGCTGCGCCTGCTCGTGGGCGAGCCCAACGTCCTCATGCTCGACGAGCCGACCAACGACCTGGACACGGACACCCTGGCCGCGGTGGAGGACGTCCTGGACGGCTGGCCCGGCACCCTCGTGGTGGTCTCGCACGACCGCTACCTGCTCGAGCGCGTCACCGACCACCAGGTGGCCCTGCTCGGAGACGGGAAGGTGCGCGGCCTGCCCGGCGGCGTGGACCAGTACCTCGAGCTGCGGGCCGCCATGGACGCGGCGGGCGCCTCCGGCGGCGGGTTCCTCGACGGCGCCGCCCCGGGTCGCGACGGCGGTGCGGGATCCGGTGCCGCCGGTGCGGCCGCGCCGGAGGCGGGGCCGAGCGAGGCGGAGCGCCGCCAGGCGCGCAAGGACATGGCCCGGCTCGAGAAGCAGATGGACCGGCTCCGCGAGCAGCGGGCCGGGCTCGAGTCCCGGATGGCCGAGCTGGGGCAGGCCCAGGACTTCGACGCGCTCACCGCCGCCACCGCGGAGCTCGCCGAGCTGGACGGTCGCCTCGATGCCGCCGAGGAGGAGTGGCTCACCGCCGCCGAGGCCGTCGGCTGACCCGGGAGCGGGTGCCCGCACAGCGAGCGGGGATGACCGTCACAGGGTCCTCTGGGTTGCGCCTATAATCAGACTGTCCGACTGGTAAGTCCGGTCGGCGCGGTCGGAGGAGGGCTGGCCGTCTGGATCAGGAGCGAGGTGCGCCGCGTGCCCAGGAGCCACACCGACCTGCCGGTCACTCCGGCGCTGGGGTCCACGCCGCGCGGGCTCGTCCTCGGGCGGCCGTGGGAGCGGGGCCTTCCGCTGCTCGTGCTCCTCACGGACATCGCGGCCGTCCTCGGTGCGACGTTCCTCTCCGCCGAGCTGCGCTTCGGCGGCGCCCGCATCACCACCCTGCCCGGCGTGGACGTCGTGGACTACGGGATGATCAGCATCGTCCTCAGCGCCGCATGGGTCGTCACCCTCGGCATCCACGGCTCCCGGGACATCCGCATCCTCGGCGTCGGCGCCGAGGAGTACAAGCGGGTAATGCAGGGCACCCTCTACCTGTTCGGCACGGTGGCCATCCTGGCCTTCGTGATCGGGGCGGAGGTCGCCCGTGGCTACGTCGGCCTGGCCCTCCCGCTGGGTCTGGTCCTCCTTCTGCTCGGCCGGTTCCTCACCCGCGGCTGGGTGGCCCGCCGTCGCGCCCGCGGCCTGTTCCGCCGCAGGCTCCTGCTCGTGGGCGGGCCGAAAGCCGTGCAGCACATCTTCCAGGCGCTCGACTCCGAGGCCGGCGCCGGCTACGCCCCCGTCGCGGCCGCGCTGCCCGGGTACCGGGCGCGCGAGGAGGACTTCCTGCCGATCCCCGTCACCACGGACGTGGCCACCGTGGAGGAGCTCGTGGCCCACGTGGAGCACCGGGACATCGAGGCCGTCGTCATCACCTCCGGCCACACCCTCGTCCCCGCAGACGTCCGCCGGCTCGGCTGGGAGCTGCAGGAGCGCGAAATCTCCCTCATCATGGCGCCGGCCCTCGTGGACGTGGCCGGGCCCCGCCTGCACACGCAGCCGCTGGCCGGCCTGCCGCTCATCCACCTCTCCACCCCCCGTCTCTCCGAGGGCAAGGCGTTCGCCAAGCGGGCGTTCGACGTCATCGCGTCGGGTCTGGGTCTGATCGCCATCTCGCCGCTATTGATCGCCGTCGCGATCGCGGTCAAGGCCACAGACCACGGCCCGGTGCTGTTCCGGCAGGAGCGCATCGGCCTCGGTGGCAAGCCCTTCACCATGCTGAAGTTCCGCTCCATGGTGGTGAACGCGGAGGAGATCAAGCAGCGGCTGGTCTCGGACGGCGGGGACGCGGACGTGCTGTTCAAGATGAAGGACGACCCGCGCATCACGAAGGTCGGCAAATTCATCCGCCGCACCAGCATCGACGAGCTGCCCCAGCTCGTGAACGTGCTGCGGGGGGACATGTCCCTCGTGGGCCCGCGTCCGCACCTGCCGCACGAGGTCGAGGCCTACGAGCAGCACGTGCACCGCCGCTTCCTCGTCCAGCCGGGCATCACCGGGCTGTGGCAGGTCTCCGGCCGCTCGGACCTCTCCTGGGAGGAGGCCGTCCGCCTGGACCTCTACTACGTGGAGAACTGGTCCATCCTCGGCGACCTCGTGATCCTCGGCCGCACCGTCAAGGCCGTGACGGCCGCCGACGGCGCCTACTGACCCCGGGCCCGCCGCGGGCCGTGTGGAAGAATGGGCCGTCGTCGCCGCCCCCTTCGGGCCCGGCGCTCCGCCCTGGTGTAATGGCAGCACGCCGGCCTTTGGAGCCGTGCAGTCTAGGTTCGAATCCTAGGGGCGGAACCACGCCCCGTCCCCACCCCTCGAACCCCGTCCCCCAGGTGCAGGAGCCCCCATGTCCCAGCCGTCCGCCCGTCCCTCCGCCGTGATCGTGCTGGCCGCGGGCCAGGGCACGCGCATGAAGTCGACGACGCCGAAGATCATGCACCCCATCGGCGGGCGCTCCCTCGTGGGCCACGCCCTCGCGGCCGCCCACTCGCTGGCGCCGGAGCACCTGGTGGCCGTGGTCCGCCACGAGCGGGACCGCGTGGCGGAGCACATCGAGTCCGTGGCCGAGGGCCTGGGCATCGCCTCCCTGGCGATCGCGGACCAGGACGAGGTGCCCGGCACCGGCCGCGCGGTGGAGCTGGGCCTGGCCGCCCTGCCCGAGGACCTCGAGGGCACCGTGGTGGTCACCTACGGCGACGTCCCGCTGCTCACCCCCGAGACCCTCGAGCGTCTGGTGGCCGCCCACGAGGCGGACGGCAACGCCGTCACCGTCCTCACCGCCGCCCTCGAGGACGCCACCGGCTACGGCCGCATCGTCCGCGACGGCGAGGGCCTCGTGGAGCGCATCATGGAGCACAAGGACGCCCTGGCCCACGCCGAGTCCACCGGGGACTCCTCCTTCGTGGAGATCCGCGAGGTCAACTCCGGCATCTACGCCTTCGACGCCGCCCTGCTGCGCCGCACCCTGCCGGCGATCTCCACGGACAACGTGCAGGGCGAGAAGTACCTCACGGACGTGCTGGGCATGGCCCGCGCCGAGGGCGGCCGCGTGGCCTCCGTGGGCACGGACGACGTGTGGGAGGTGGAGGGCGCCAACGACCGCCGCCAGCTCTCCGACCTCGGCCGCCGCCTCAACGACCGCGTCCTGCGCCACTGGATGAAGGAGGGCGTGACGGTCGTCGACCCCGCCTCCACCTGGGTGGACGTCACCGTCACCCTGGCCTCGGACGTCACCCTCAAGCCCGGCACCCAGCTGCACGGCGCCACGCAGGTGGCCACCGGCGCCGTCGTCGGCCCGGACACCACGCTCACGGACACCCGCGTCGGCGAGCGCGCCGTGGTGAAGCGCACGGACGCCACCGAGGCCGTGATCGGCGCGGACGCCGCCGTGGGCCCCTTCACCTACCTGCGCCCGGGCACCGTGCTCGGCGAGGAGGGCAAGATCGGGGCGTTCTACGAGACCAAGAAGGTCACCATCGGCCGCGGCGCCAAGCTCTCCCACCTCGGCTACGCCGGGGACGCGGAGATCGGCGAGTACACCAACATCGGCTGCGGCAACATCACCGCCAACTACGACGGCGAGAAGAAGCACCGCACGGTGATCGGGGCACACGTGCGCACCGGCTCCAACACGGTGTTCACCGCCCCGGTGACCGTGGGCGACGGCGCCTACACCGGCGCCGGCGCCGTGGTGCGCGAGGACGTCCCCGCCGGTGCCCTGGCGCTGAACGCCGTGAGCCAGCGCACCATCGAGGGCTGGGTGCCGGCCAAGCGGCCCGGCACCTCGTCGGCGCAGGCGGCCCAGGCCGCCGACGCCCAGGGAGACGCCCCGCAGGGCTGACCCCGCGCGCCCTAGGATGGGTGCGAAGACCGGGCCCCGCGAGGCGGCCCGCCGGAGGCCGGCCGCCAGCCGGAGCCGGGCACGGACCGTGAGACCACCGAGGATGAAGAGGACGTCATGACGGAGCTGAGCCGCAGCGAGGACAAGCGACTGGTGCTGGCCACGGGCCGGGCCCACCCGGAGCTCGCGCAGGAGATCGCCGAGGAGCTGGGCACGGAGCTGCTGCCCATGAGCGCGTACGACTTCGCCAACGGCGAGATCTACGTGCGCTCGGGCGAGTCGGTGCGCGGCAAGGACGTCTTCATCATCCAGTCCCACCCGGCGCCGCTGAACAACCACCTCATGGAGCAGCTGATCATGGTGGACTCCATGAAGCGCGCCTCCGCCCGCCGTATCACCGTGGTCTCCCCGTTCTACCCGTACGCCCGCCAGGACAAGAAGGGCCGCGGCCGCGAGCCGATCTCGGCCCGCCTGGTGGCGGACCTCTACAAGACCGCCGGCGCCTCCCGCGTGATGAGCGTGGACCTGCACACCGCGCAGATCCAGGGCTTCTTCGACGGCCCCGTGGACCACCTCTTCGCCATCCCGCTGCTCGCCGACTACATCCGCACCCGGGTGGAGGGCGAGGAGGTCACCGTGGTCTCCCCGGACACCGGCCGCGTGCGCGTGGCGGAGCAGTGGGCGGACCGCCTCGGCGGCGTGCCGCTGGGCTTCGTGCACAAGAGCCGCGACCTCACCGTCCCGAACAAGGCCGAGTCCAAGACCGTGGTCGGGGATGTCGAGGGGCGCGTCTGCGTGCTGATCGACGACATGATCGACACGGGCGGCACGATCGCCGGCGCCGTGCAGATCCTCAAGGAGGCCGGCGCGAAGGACGTCATCATCGCCGCCACGCACGCGGTGTTCTCGGAGCCGGCCGCCCAGCGTCTCGGCGAGTGCGGTGCCCGTGAGGTCGTGGTGACCAACACCCTGCCCATCCCGGAGGAGAAGCGCTTCGAGACCCTCACGGTGCTCTCGATCGCCCCTCTGATCGCCCGCGCGATCCGCGAGGTCTTCGAGGATGGCTCGGTCACCAGCCTGTTCGACGGCGACGCCTGAGCATGGCCGAGCGCGTCGAGCCCGTTCGCGGGGAGGACGGCGACGACGGGTCCGTCGCCGCCCCGGAGCGTCGGCGGTCCCGCCTGCCGGGCTGGGCCTCCGTGCTGCTGAACGTGGTGGTGGCGATCGCCGTCGTCGCCGTGGTGCAGGCCCTGTGGGTGAAGGTCTACTCGGTCCCCTCCGGCTCCATGGAGCAGACCCTCGAGGTGGGGGACCGGATGCTCGTCAACCGGACCGCGTACCCCGACGGCATGGCCGAGGACCAGGACGTGGTGGTGTTCAACGCGAACGAGGACTGGGCGCAGCCCCTGCCGCCGGAGGGGCCCGTGGAGAACGCGGTGCGGACCTTCGGCGACATCACCGGCATCGGCCGCTCGCATGACCAGGCCCTGGTCAAGCGCGTCCTCGGCACCGAGGGGCAGACCGTGGAGTGCTGCACCTCCGAGGGCCGCGTGACCGTGGACGGGCAGCCCCTCGACGAGCCCTACCTCCACAACGACCTGCCGTTCGCCCCCGGCCGGCTGGACTGCGAGTCGGACGTCATGTCCGCGCGCTGCTTCGGCCCGGTCACCGTGCCGGAGGACTCGATGCTCGTGCTGGGCGACCACCGCTCCAACTCCGCCGACTCCGTGATCGGATGCCGCGGCCTCCCCGCCGAGCAGGCGGAGGGCTGCGCCCGCTTCGTCACCCGGGAGGACGTGGTGGGCGAGGTGTTCGTGACCATCTGGCCGCCGAGCAACTGGGGCGGCCACTGAGCCGGGACCCTGACGGGTCCAGGGTGCGTCAGGATCGCAGGGCGTCGGCCTCCGGGCCGGCGCCCTGCGGCGTCGTGACCAGGAGCCCGGCCGACTCCAGGGCCGCCACGGCCTCGGCCACGCGCTCGGCCGCGTCCGCCGGGACGGGACCGTCCTCTGCGAGTCGGGCCACGATCCGCTCCGGCGTGAGCGGCGACTCCAGGGCGAACCACACGGCGGGGCCGATGCCCTCCAGGACGGTGAGCGTGGTCCCGGCCAGCAACACGAGGCGCCCGTCCGTGGCCAGGATCCCGTCCGCCACCGCGGCGCGGCGCACTGCGCCCGGCTCGGCCGCACCCTCGGAGGCTGCAAGCTCCGCGGCGTCGAGGGGCTCCCACGCGGGGTCCACGGGCTGGGGCGCCGCGGCGAGCAGGCCGTCGATCACCGGGCGCAGGTCGTCCGCCTCCGCGTAGACGAGCCGCTGGGCGCCGCCGAGCGCGTCCAGCAGGGAGCAGAGCGCCACGAGCCCGCGCGGCAGCAGCGAGAGCGAGGACGTCTGCGGGACCAGGTGCTGCAGCGCCGTCACCACGTCCATCGGCTCGGCGCGGGCCGGCACCGGGGCGGCGGCCTCCCGGACCCGGTCCAGCACGGCGATCCGGGCGAGCACGGCGTTCGCACGGGTGGGGCCGAGGCCGAGCTCGTCGGGCCCCCGCTGCGTCTTGGGCCGCGATCCGCCCGGCTCGAGCACGGACAGCGGCTTGGGGTACGGCGTGACGGACCGGTCCGCCGGGTCGACGATCGCGGTCTCGTCCGTGAGATAGGCGTAGTGGGGGCCGAGCCGGCGGGTCGCCGTCGTCTTGCCGGTGCCGGAGGCCGCGGCCAGGGCGATCGCCGCCCCCGTGTCCGGGGCGGCCAGGCAGGCGGCGTGGAACATCAGGTGCGTCCCGCGGCCCGCGCCGATGGCGCGGGAGGTGGCCAGGAACACCAGGTCCTCGTGCCACTGCAGCCAGGACCGCGCGGCCTCGGTCTCGCGGCGGGCGTCGACGTCCTCGGTCAGCTCGACCGTCTCCACGCCACAGCGGGACCAGGAGCGCAGCACCTCGTCCCGCTCCTCGCCGGTCAGCCCGCTCACCGTGACGGCGTCGAGGCCCGCGCCGATGCGCAGGGCCTCGCGGACGGGGGCGGCGGAGGGGTCCGGCGGGGCGGCGGGCATGGCTCTCCTGACGGGGCGGGCGGGTCTTCCCGCAGTGTACTGAGCACCGCGCCGACGGCCACGGCCACGGGGGCCACCCCACCGGCCGGCACGGGTCCTCGCAAGACCCTCCCTATACTTGACACAGGTTCTCGGGCGCTGGGCGCGCCCTCCATCCGAGATGAGGGAGCAACCCACATGGCAGCGCAGTCGACCGCGGCGGCCGTCACGGTGGTGATCCCGCACTACGGCGATCCGGCCCCCACCCTCGCCCTCGTCGACCGCCTGCTGGCCGATCCCGGGGACGCGCTGGCCGCCGTCGTGGTCTCGGACGACGCCTCGCCCACCCCGTACCCCGAGGCGCACGATCCGCGCCTGACCGTGGTGCGCCGCGAGCGCAACGGCGGCTTCGGGGCGAACGTCAACACCGGGCTCTCCGAGGTGGACACCGACCTCGCGCTGGTCCTGAACTCGGACGCCCTGATCACGGGGGAGCAGATCGACGCCCTGGTGGCCGCGGCCGCCCCCTTCCAGCCGGCGGTGGTCAGCCCGCAGGTGGTCAACGAGGACGGCTCCCCGCAGTGGTCCGGGCGGCACTTCCCCACGGTGCTGCACCAGGGCGTGGAGTGGCTCACCCCGCTGGCCCGCTTCCGCCATCTGCCCCTGCTCCACGAGGCCGTGGGGCACGACGTCGCAGCGGCCCGGTCCGCCGCGCCCGTGGCCGTGGACTGGGTGATGGGCGCCGTCATGCTCCTGCCGATGGCGCAGGTGCGCGCCGTGGGCGGCTTCGACGAGGAGTACTTCATGAACTCCGAGGAGGTGGACCTGCAGCGCCGGCTGCGGGACCGCGGGGTGGCCTCGATCGTGGTGCCGTCCGTGCGGGTGGAGCACGGGATGCACGGCTCCTCGGATCCGCTGCGCCGCCGCGGCTGGCTGGTGGACTCCCGCTTCCGCTACGCCCGCAAATTCGGCCGCCCGCGCGCCCTCAAGGCCGTGCTCACCGCGGCCACCGGGGTGAACTACGCGGTGAACCGGGTGCGCCAGGCCCGCGGCACGGACGTGGACGCCGCCGCCGTGCTGCGGGACGAGCACGCCCTGATCTGGAAGGGGACTCGGCGATGAGCGGCACGGGCTACACCGTCCCCGCGCGGGGCGCCCGCGGCACCGGTCGGGCGGAGCGTCTGTTCCTGGTGTCCCCGGCGTTCCACGGGTACCACCGGTCGATCGCCCGGGCCTGGGCCGCGCAGGGCTTCGACGTCACGGTCCACTGCTACGACGCCTACGCCACCGTGCCCATGAAGCTACGGAACAAGGCGCTGCTGGAGCTGCCGCAGAAGGCGGGCGTGGACCGCACGGCCGCGCGCGTGGCCTGGGACACCGAGCGCGCCGTGGCCGCCCTGCGGGCCGCACGGCCGGACCGCGTGCTGGTGATCAAGGGCGACTCGCTCGGTGAGGCGTTCTGGTCCGAGGTGGTGGAGGCGGGTCTGCCCCGCTTGCTGTGGCTCTACGACGACCTCTCCCGGCACGACTACTCGCCGGAGTTCCTGCGGGCGATCGGGCCCGTGCTCAGCTACGCCCGCTCGGAGGCCGAGCAGCTCGCGGGGGAGGGCGTGGACGCCCACTACCTGCCCAACGGCTTCGACCCGGACATGGCCCTGCCGTCTTTGCCCCGGCGGGACGAGCTGGTGTTCGTGGGCTCCCGCTACCCCAACCGGGTGGAGCTGCTCACCACGCTCGCCGAGGCTGGTGTCCCGGTGCGCGCCTACGGCCGCCAGTGGAGCCACCACCCCGTGGACCGGCTGCGCACCTGGGAGGTGACCCGGCCCGCCCTGCCCGCCGAGCGGGACATCCCCCTCGAGGAGGCCTACGCAGTGCAGGCCGCGGCCGCCGGCGCCATCAACATCCACGGTCTGCAGGCGGGCCACGCCATGCGCACCTTCGAGGTCCCGGGCATGGGCGGGCTGCAGCTGGTGGACCGCGCCGACGTGGCGGAGTTCTACGAGCCGGGCGAGGAGGTGCTGGTGTTCGAGGACCCCGAGCACCTCGTGGAGCTCGGCCGCCGCGTGGTGGCCGAGCCGTCCTGGGGCGAGCGCATCCGGGAGGCCGGCCGGAGCCGGTCCCACGCCGAGCACACCTTCGCGCACCGCGCCGCCCTGGCCCAGGAGTGGTGGACATGAGCGGGGTGGACGTGAGCGTGGCGGGCAGCGGCGACGTCCCCCTGTTCTGGCGCCCCGAGGACCTGCCCGCCTGGCAGCGGTGGCAGCGCGCCCAGTGGCCCGCGTCGCGTCGCCTCGCGGACACGGCCCGTCGCCTGGCCCGGGCCGGCCGGGGTGCGCTCGCGCCCGGCCGCGGCGCCGCACCGGCCCCCGAGTCCGGGCTGCGCCTGGTGCTGCCCGCCGGGGACGTCCACACGCTCGTGGGCGTCGAGTCCGCCGGTCCGACGCAGCGGGCCGCCCTGGTCGAGCCGGTCCGGGCCCTCGCCACGGGCCGCGCCGGGCAGGCCGCCGACGACGCCGCGCGGACCGCGGCCGGGGTCGGCTGGGTGGTCCCGGCCAACGTCGTGGAGGCCCTGGTGCCGGACCTCCCGGGCTCCGACGCCCTCTCTGTCCACGCGGTGGACGAGGTCCTGGTGGCCGAGCGACTGGGCGGCCTGCGCCGCGTCCTCGTGGCGGGGGAGTACCTGCCCGCCGGCCGCGCCGCCGTGCGCTGGGCCCGGGAGCGCGGCGCCCGCGTGGGCGTCGTGCAGCACGGCCTGCTCGCCGTCTCCACCCCGCCGGTGCCTCGGGATGCTGCGCTGTACGCCTTCACGGACCACGACGCGCACTGGTGGACTCAGGGCCGCACGGACGTGCAGGCCGTCGCGGTGGGCTCCGCGCTGCTCGAGGCGGCCCGCCGCACGGCGTCCCACGCCATCGCGGACGCCGTGCCCCGCGCTGCCGGGCCGGGCGTGTTCCTGGGCCAGCTGCACGGCGCCGAGCTGCCGCGGGCCGACTTCGCCCGCGCGGCGCAGGAGTACGTCCGCGCCACGGGGGCGGCCTATCGGCCCCACCCGGCCGAGCGGGACCGGCTCTCCCTGGCCCAGCACGAGGCCTGGCGGAAGGCGGGCCTGCGGATCGATGCCACGGCGGGACCGTTGGCGAGCACCGCCGGGCCCGTGGCCGCCGTCTTCTCCACCGGGATCCTCGAGGCCGCGCAGGCCGGCAGACCCGCGTGGGCCGTCCACCCAGACCCGCCCGCGTGGCTGGAGGGCTTCTGGGATCGCTACGGCATGAGCCGGTGGCGGCCCGGCCACACCCCGGAGCCCACCCCGCCCCTGGCCTCGCCGAGCGCGGACCCCGCGGCCGCGATCGCCGAACACGTCTGGAAGGAGTCCGCGTGAGCATCCTGTGCGTCATCCCCGTGCGCGGCGGGTCCCGGGGGCTGCCCGGCAAGAACATCCGCCTCCTGGGCGGCCACCCGCTCGTGGCCTGGACCATCCAGGCCGCCCTCGAGGCGGAGGAGGACCTGCACGTGGTGGTCTCCACGGACTCGGCCGAGATCGCCGAGGTCGCCCTCCGCTACGGCGCGGACGTCCCGGGCCTGCGCCCGGCCCACCTGGCGCAGGACTCGACCCCCACCGAGCCGGTGATCGAGCACGTGCTCGCGGCCGAGCGCGCGGCCGGCGTCGAGCCCGAGGGCGTCATGCTCCTGCAGGCCACCAGCCCCCTGCGCCTGCCCGGCACCCTGGACCGCGCCATCGCGCAGTTCCGGGAGACGGGCGTGGACTCGCTCGTCGGCGTCGTCCCGGCGTCCCCGTTCCTGTGGCGCCACGCCGAGGCCCCCGACGGGGAGCCGATCCCGGACTTCGACGTAGCCGGCCGCAAGCGCCGCCAGGACATGGACCGCACGGACCTGCGGTTCCGCGAGAACGGCTCGCTGTACCTGACCCGCCCGTGGGTGTACGACGAACTGCACAACCGCCTGGGCGGGCGGATCGGGATGTTCGAGCTCGACGACCTCGAGGGCGTGGACATCGACACCGAGCTGGACTTCGCCCTCGCCGAGCAGCAGATGGACCAGTACCTGGCGGTGCACAAGGTCCTCCAGCGGGTGCCGGACCGGACTCAGCTCCACGGCACCTCCACCACCACCCTGGGAGACGCCCTGTGATCACCGAACGCCACCTCACCCCCTACCTCGTCTTCCCGGAGGACTCCCTCCTCGTGGCCCTGCAGAAGATGACGGACAACCGCGAGCGGATCGTCTTCGTGGTGGACTCGCACGGCTTCCTGGCCGGCTCGCTCACGGACGGCGACTTCCGCCGGTGGCTTCTGGCCAATCCGGGAGCCTCCCTGGAGGTGGCCGCCGTCGAGGCCGCCAACCGGACGCCCGCCACCGGCCCCGTGGGCGCGTCCCCCGCCGAAGTGCTCGCCGCCCTGCCCGCCGGCGCCCTGCACCTGCCCCTGCTGGACGAGCGAGGCCGACTCGCCGCCCTGGCCATCAACCGGGAGTCCGAGCTGCGCATCGGCGAGCACCGGATCGGCCCCGGCCGCCCGGCCTTCCTGATCGCGGAGATCGGCAACAACCACCAGGGCGATGTGGACCTGGCCCGCCGGCTCGTGGACCTGGCCGTCGAGGCGGGCGCGGACGCCGTGAAGTTCCAGCTGCGGGACATGGACGCCCTGTACCGGCAGTCCGGTGCGGCCACCGCCGGCGAGGACCTGGGCGCGCAGCGCACCCTGGACGAGCTGGCCAAGTTCTCGCTCTCCGCCGAGGACATGGTGCGGGTGTTCGACCACGTCCGGGACGCCGGCGTCGCCCTGATGTGCACCCCGTGGGACGCCCCGTCCATGCGGGTGCTGCGCGAGTACCCGGTGGACGGCGTGAAGATCGCCTCGGCGGACCTGACGAACCACGGGCTGCTGCGGGACGCGGCCGCCTCCGGCCTGCCGATGGTGCTCTCCACCGGCATGTCCCGGGAGGAGGAGATCCGCGAGTCGGTGGCCCTCGTGCGCTCCTTCGGCGTCCCCTTCGCGATGCTGCACGCCCAGTCCACCTACCCTGCCCCCTACAAGGATGTGAACCTGGCCTACCTGGACCGGTTGGCGGAGATCGCGCAGACGCCGGTGGGCTACTCGGGCCACGAGCGCGGCTTCCACGTGGCCCTGGCCGCGGTGGCCCGCGGGGCCTCGATCATCGAGAAGCACTTCACCGTGGACCGCGGGCTCGAGGGCAACGACCACAAGGTCTCCCTCCTGCCGGAGGAGTTCGCGCAGATGGTCCGGCAGACGCGGGACATCGAGGAGTCGATCGGCGTCGGGACCGAGCGCGTGGTCTCCACGGGCGAGGCGATGAACCGCATCAACCTGGCCAAGTCCCTGGTGGTGGCCCGTCCGCTGCAGGCCGGCGCCACGATCACCGAGGCGGACGTGACCGTGAAGTCCCCGGGCCGCGGCCTGCAGCCCAATGAGCTGCCGCGCCTGGTCGGCCGCACGCTGCACCGCGACATGGCCGAGGGCGACTTCTTCTTCGCCGGCGACCTCACGGACACGGTGCCCACCGGGCGCCAGTTCGAGTTCCGGCGCCCCTGGGGTCTGCCGGTGCGCTATCACGACGTCGCGGCGCTGACGAAGGACTGCACCCCGGACTTCCTGGAGTTCCACTTCTCCTACAAGGACCTCGAGATCGACATCGACTCGGTGTTCAGCGAGCCCATGCCGATGGGCTTCACCACCCACCTGCCGGACATCTTCTCCGGCGACTTCCTCGTGGACCTGGCCAGCGACGACGACGCCGTGTGGGAGCGCTCCATCGCCGAAGTGCAGCGCACGATCGACATCACCCGGGACCTGAAGCGCTGGTTCCCGAACGAGGAGGAGCCCATCATGGTCATCACCATGGGCGGCTTCACCCTGGATCGGCACATCGCCCCGGCCGAGCGCCAGGCCAAGTACGACCGCATCGCCGAGGCCGTGAAGCGTCTGGACACCTCCGGCATCCGGATCGCCGCGCAGACGCTGCCGCCGTTTCCGTGGCTGATGGGCGGTCAGCAGTACCACAACCTGTTCATGGACCCGGACGACACCGTGGCGTTCGTGGAGGCCACGGGGGTGCCCCTGTGCCTGGACATCTCCCACTCCAAGCTCTCGGCCACGTTCCTGGGGATCCCTTTCTCGGAGATGGTGGAGAAGCTGGCCCCGCACACCATCCACCTGCACCTCGTGGACGCCACCGGTGTGGACGGGGAGGGACCGCAGATCGGCGAGGGCGACGTCGACTGGCCCGTGCTGTGCGAGCAGCTGGACCGCCTGGCCCCCGGGGTGAGCTTCATCCCGGAGATCTGGCAGGGCCACATCAACAACGGCGAGGGCTTCTGGACGGCCCTGGACCGCCTGGAGCAGTGGCTGTGATCCCCGAGGCCGCGACGACCACCCCGGCCCCGCTGACGCTCTGGGTGGTGCCGGTCGCCGACCTCGGCGGTGTGGCCCGGCACGTCCTCGACGTCGCGCGCGTGGGCCTGCCCGGCCTGCGTCTGGCGGTGCTCTGCCCCGAGGGACCGCTCGCCGAGCGCCTGCGCGAACAGGGCGCGGCGGTGCTCACCGGCGCCTTCGGTCCCGACGCCGGCCTGGCGGCCTCGGTGCGCACCCTGCGGCGCGCGGTGCGCACCCTGCGGCGCGCGGTGCGCACCCTGCGCCCGGCCGCGGTCCACACGCACCTGGCCTACGCCGACCTCGCGGCGTTCACCGCGCTCGGCCCGGGGCGGGCCCGGCGGAGGGCCGGTGCGCCGGCGCTGCTCAGCACCGAGCACGGGATCGCCCCGGACGATGGGCTGTACAACCGCGCCGCGGCGGCCCGGGTGAAGAACGCCGCGCACCGCGCCCGGCTGCGCGGCACGGACCTCGTGATCGCGGTGGCGCAGTCCACCGCGGATGTGCTCCGGCGCAAGTGGGGCACGGGGGCGCCTATCACCGTGGTGCGCAACGGGGTGGATGTGTCCGCGGTGCGGGCCGCAGCCGCGGGGCAGCGGCGCACACCGGGGGAGGGGCTGCGGATCCTCTCCCTGTCTCGGCTGGCGCCCGAGAAGAACCTCGACCGGCTGATCGCCGCGCTGCCCGCCCTGCTGGAGCGGGACCCCGGGACGCGGTTGACGCTGGCCGGCGCTGGCCCCCTGGAGGGGGAGCTGCGCGCCCAGGCCGAGGCGCTCGGTGTCGCGGATGCGGTGGACCTGCCCGGCTTCGTGGAACCGTGGGGGGCCATGGCCGAGCACGACGTGCTGGTGCAGCTCTCCGCGTGGGAGA
This sequence comes from Micrococcus sp. HG099, assembly GCF_024723355.1. Lineage (NCBI taxonomy): Bacteria > Bacillati > Actinomycetota > Actinomycetes > Micrococcales > Micrococcaceae > Micrococcus > Micrococcus sp. HG099. Next base: position 25,909 of record NZ_JANQCJ010000002.1, read on the forward strand.
ACCTCAGCTACACCTTGCTCGACGCCGCGGCTGCGGGCCTGCCCGCCGTCGCCACGGACGTGGGCGGCAACGGGGAGATCCTGCCGCCCGAGCGCCTGGTCCACGAGACCACTCCGGCGGCCATCGCCGACGCCGTCATGTGTGCCGCGGTCGAGGGTCCGGGCGAGGTGCGCGTGGGCGATGTGGAGACCATGGCCCGGGCGACCGCCGAGGCGACCCTCGAGGTGCTCGGGCGCCGGGTGGGGAAGACCTCGGGATGACCGGTCGCATCTGGATCCTGGCGAATCAGGGCGAGGTGGGTGGCGGCGAGGTGATGCTGCACCATCTCGCCACGGCGTTGCGCGAGCTGGGGCGGGACGTGGGCGTCGTGGCTCCGGCCCACCCGGCCGAGACCGCCGATCGCCTGGCCGCGGACGGCTTCGACGTGGTCCGCGTGGGTGGGCCCGGACGACTGGGGTATATGCGCGCTCTCCGGGCCTGGGACCGCGGCCGCGGCGACGCCGACGTCGCCTGGTGCAACGGGCTGCTGCCGGCCACGGCGCTGGCCGGCCGGCCGCGCCGGATCGTGCACCTGCACCAGGTGCCCGAGAAGCCGCTTCTGCGCGTGTTCTCCGCCCTGGCGCGTCCCGGCGCACTCGCGGTCCTCGCGCCGTCCCGATTCGCGGCGGACCGCATCCGCGGGGCCCGCGTGCTCCACGACTGGGTCCCGGGTCCGACGACGCCGCAGGCAGGGCGGGCCCGCGATGCCGATGAGCCGGTGACCGTGGGCTTCCTCGGCCGGCTGTCCGAAGACAAGGGCATCGTGACCCTGCTCGAGGCCGTCGCGCTGCTGCGGAAGACCGACCCGGGTGCTTTCAAGTTCCGCGTCGCGGGGGAGAGCCGGTTCGTGGCGGAGGACGAGGCCGAGCGGCTTGCCACCGCCCTGAAGGCGGCCGGTGAGGACGTCCAGGTGCTCGGCTGGCAGGACACCGCCGAGTTCCTGGCTTCCGTGGACGTGCTGGCCGTGCCGTCGCAGTGGGCCGAGGTCTTCGGCCTGGTGACGGCCGAGGCGATGGCCGCGGGCGTTCCGGTGGTGGCCTCCGATGCGGGGGCCGTTCCCGAGGTGGTCGGCAGCGAACACCCCTTCGTTTTCCCGCAGCGGGACGCTGCCGCGCTCGCGGACTGCCTGCAGGCCGTGCGCGCGGGCGATCTGGACGCGGTGGCCCACTCCCAGCAGCGCCGCTGGGCGTCGCTGTTCTCACCCGAGGCCGGCCGCGCCGCCGTCGCCGAGCTCCTGGACGACCTGTCCCTATGACACCTGCGGAGGACTCATGACCGAGACGCCCCTGACCCCCGAGGCCAGCGTGATCGTGCCCAGCCGGGGCGGCGCTCAGCGGTTGCCGCGCCTGATCGGCGCCCTCGCCGCGCAGGAGGACGCCCCGTCATTCGAGGTCCACGTGGTCGTGGACGGGGACGTGGACGGGTCGGAAGCGGTGCTCGCGCAGTTGGCCGCCGAATGCCCGGGCCTGGACCTGAGCTGGACCGTCTTCGGCGAGAACCGCGGACGGGTCGCCGCGCTCAATGCCGGCGCCGACGCGACGTCCGGCCGCATCCTCATCCGCGCCGACGACGACCTGGAGCCCGGGCCGTACTACATCCGGGACCACGTGTCCGCGCACTCGGGCGGGCCTGGCGGAGCGATCGGACTTTACTTGAACGTCCTGGAGCCCACCCCGTATCAGCGCGCCTACGGTGACGCCCAGGACGTCCTGCACCGCGAGCACGCGTATGCGCTGCCGGCGGATCAGCAGTGGCGGCACTGGGCGGGCAACGTGTCCGTCCCCCGTGCCCTGCACGAGCAGATCGGCGGCTACGACCCGGACTACCGCCAGTACGGGTGGGAGGACATCGACTACGGCTACCGGCTGTACGCGGCAGGCTATCCGGTGGTGATCCGTCCCGAGCTGGAGACGCGGCACCACGCTGCCGCCGTGACCACCCACTCGAAGGCGGTGCGGGCCTTGCACGGCACGGCCGCGCGGAACCTGTTCGTGGGCAAGCACGGGGCGGCACCGCTCGGCACCATCGGTGCTCCGCGAGGCGTGTGGGGTGCCGCCGTACGCCTGGTGGCGTGGGGCACCACCGAAGCCACGCTCACGCGCTCCAGTGCGTTGATCGACGCCGTCGCGGACTACCTGCCCCGGGGGCTCGCCCGTCGACTCATCGCCCTCCAGGTGGAGGGTGCGGCCGAGGCCGGACGGGCCCACCCCCACCGTGCGCAACGGGCCATCTGAGGGGAGCACGATGTCGGAACAGACTCCCGCAACGATCGCCATCGCCCACGACTACCTCACCCAGAAGGGCGGGGCGGAGCGGGTGGTGCTCGCCCTGCACCGGATGTGGCCGGACGCGCCCATCTACACGACGTTCTACGACCCCGAGGGCACGTTCCCCGAGTTCAAGGACGCGCGCATCATCACCTCACCCCTGAACCGGGTGGGGCTGCTGCGGAAAGACCCGCGGCGGGCCCTGCCGCTTCTGCCGCTGGCGTCCTCACTGCTGCACGTGAAGGAGCCGGTCGCCGTCGTCTCGACGTCCGGCTGGGCGCACGGCTTCCGCTACGACGGCGCCACACTGGTCTACTGCCACACCCCGGCGCGCTGGGTCTACCTGCTGGACGACTACCTGGGCGAGGGCGGCCGGAACAGCATCAAGGGCCGGATCGCCCGCGCGCTGCGCCCGGGCCTGCAGATGTGGGACCGCGCGGCCGTCCGGCGTCGATCACGCTATGTGGCCAACTCCACGGTGGTGAAGGAGCGGATCGAAGACGTCTACGGGCTCGACGGCGTGGACCTGGTGTTCCCGCCGCACTCCGTGAGCACGGATGGCCCGCATGAGCCGATCCCCGGTGCCGAGCGGCTGGCGGAGGACGGTTTCCTGCTGTCGGTCGCGCGGCTCATGCCGTACAAGCATGTGGACGTGGCGATCGAGGCAGCGGCCCGCGCGGGGTGGCCGCTCGTGGTGATCGGCAAGGGCCCGGAGGAGGCCCGGCTGCGGGCGATGGCGGGGGAGGACGTGGTGTTCGGCCAGGACCTCACCGACGCGCAGCTGCGCTGGGCGTACGCGCACGCGACGGCACTTATCGCCGCGAGCCACGAGGATTTCGGCATCACGCCGCTCGAGGCGAGCGCGTGGGGCGTGCCCACCGTGGCACTGCGGGCCGGCGGTTACCTGGACACCATCGTGGACGGCGTCAACGGGGTATTCGTGGACGAGGCGACGGTGGAGGCGGTGGCCGAGGGGGTGGAGTGTCTGCTGGCGCATGCCTGGGACCGGGCGGCGATGCAGGCGCACGCGGAGCGGTTCTCCGAGGAGGAGTTCGGGCGGCAGATCCGTTCGTTGGTCGCGGAGTTGCCCGACGACTGAGGTCTCAATGGCGCGAGGCGAGCAGCTCCAGCAGGTACCGCCCGTACCCCGACTTCACGAGCGGCTCGGCGCGCTCGCGCAGCTCGTCGTCGGTGAGCAGTCCTTGACGCCAGGCGACCTCCTCGGGCGAGCCGACCTTGAGGCCCTGACGGGACTCGATAGTGCGGATGAAGTTGGACGCGTCGTTCAGGTCGTGGAAGGTGCCGGTGTCCAGCCATGCGGTGCCGCGGGGGAGCACCTCAACGTTGAGTTTGTCGCGTTCCAGATAGGTGCGGTTCACGTCGGTGATCTCGAGTTCACCGCGTGCCGACGGCTTGAGGCTCTTCGCTATCTCGACGACGTCGTTGTCGTAGAAGTAGAGGCCTGGCACTGCGAAGTTGGACTTCGGCTGGGCAGGCTTCTCCTCGAGGGAGACCGCCTTGCCGTGCTCGTTGAACTCCACCACGCCATAGGCCGAGGGGTCCTTGACCCAGTAGCCGAACACGGTGGCTCCGTCGACCCGGGTATGACGGCGCAGCTGCTGGCCCATGCCGGGGCCGTAGAAGATGTTGTCCCCCAGGACGAGCGCGACATGCTCGTCGCCGATGTGGTCTTCCCCAAGGATGAACGCCTGCGCGAGGCCGTCCGGGGAGGGCTGCTGAACGTAGTTGAGCGAGATCCCAAACTGGGAGCCGTCGCCCAGGAGCCGCTGGAACTGCTCGGCGTCGTGCGGGGTGGTGATGACCAGGATGTCGCTGATGCCCGCCAAAATCAGTGTGGACAGCGGGTAGTAGATCATCGGCTTGTCGTAGACCGGCACGAGCTGCTTCGAGATGCCATGGGTGATGGGGTGCAACCGAGAGCCGGTGCCGCCAGCGAGGATGATGCCCTTCATTCGTCGGATTCTAGCCGTGGGATCACCGGCGGCGGAGGCGTCCCCCACAGGCGGTAGCGCAGGTGCCCCTCGAGCAGCCCGACGTTCCAGCCCCAGCCCGAGGCCTGCTCTGTGGTGGCGGTCCCGAGGAGCACGCGCAGCCCCGAGGGCACGTTGCGCAGAAGATTCCGCACGGCCCCGCGCAGACTCACCCCGTGGGGGTCGACCGTCTCCGGGTGGCGAGTCCATAGCTGGATCGCAGTGCGGGCGTAGGAGCGCCGCTGCCGGACGGCGGTGCGCGCGTCGGGCCGCTGGACGTAGTCGATGCGGGCTGAGGGCACGAACACAGTTGGCCAGCCAGCCGTGTCGGCACGCCAGGCCAGGTCAGTTTCATCGTGCCCGCCTGCGAAGGACTCGTCGAATCCGCCGACCGCCCACAGGACGTCGCGATGCAGGCCCATCGACGCGCCCAGCGGGTATGCTGGCCCGCCAAAAATCTCGTGCAGACCCAGGTCCGGGCCGAGGCGGCGGCCGGTCGCGTCGACCGGGGTCGCCGCGCCACCGGCCACGCCGCCGTTGGCCAGGGCCGCGCGCAGCGCGTCGACCCAGCCGGGGTGGACCGCGTCGTCGGCGTCGCAAAAGAGGATCACGTCGTGGCGCGAGGTGGCGGCGCCCGTGTTGCGGGCGTGGTTCGCCCCGGCCCGTTCCTCTGCCGAGACGACGCGCACACGTCCGTCCTGGGCCGCCGCGGCGTCGAGCACGGCCCGTGTGGCGTCGGTGGAGCGGTTGTCCACTAGGACTAGCTCGTCGTCCGGCCGCAGCTGGGTCAGCACAGCACAGATCTGGCGGCTGACTGTGGCGGCGGCGTTGTGGCAGGGGATGACCACACTGACAGCTTTGCTCATCCGTAGACCTCCTCGAGGCGGGCGCGGAAGCGCTGTTCTCCGTATTCCTCGGCCACGGCATGGGCCGTGCGGCGAGCATGGTCATTGGCGGCGTCAGGATCTCGGAGCACCCGGGTGACGGACGCCGCGAAGGCCCGGGGGTCATCGGCCACGAACGCGGCGTCGGCGGGGTGGATGCCCTCGTTTCCCACGGTGGTCGTCACCGTGGGCACTCCGCGGATGAGTGCCTCCACCACCTTGAATTTCACGCCAGCGCCGTAGCGCAAGGGCACGATGACGGCGGCTGCCTCCCGATACACGGGCTCCAGATCGTCCACGAAGCCGAGCACCTCCACGTCGTGAGAGGTCAACTCCTCGACCACGTGGTCACGCAGACCGCCGCCAGCCACGGCCACGCGGACATCCGGCCGGGCCGCGCGGACCTCGGGGAGGATCTCGGTCACGAACCAGTGCATCGCATCCTCGTTCTCCCATCGCGCCATGAAGCCGACGAACAGCAATAGTGGAGTGGACGACACTGAATCTCGCGCCGGCCGCAGGTCACCCGTGATGGCGGGAGGGACCACATGGACCCGGGCGCCCCGGCGCGCGGCCGGGAGCAGCGCGGCGTCCTTGTCACTGAGCACGACGATGTCGTCGGCCGCACGCAGCAGAGCCCGTTCCAAGGCCCGCGCCGCCAGCCGGCGCGTCTCCCACACCGCCTTGCGGGTCGGGCCTTTCTGGAGGTCACGCTGTCGTTCGAAACGCTGGGAGAGGACGTCGTGCAGGGTCACCACGGTGCGAGCACGCGGATTCAACCGACGCAGCGCGGGCAGGAGGAGCGCGTTCTCCTCCCACTGCAGGTCCACCACGTCGGCGTCGGCGATGACACCCCGAACCTCCCGCAGGTCGCGGGGCGAGAGGGCTGGGGAGAGACCGAGGGCACGCTCGAGCCGACCGAGCCGTCGGGGAGACCTGGTCACGAGCCGGTGGGGCGGGACGCCCCCGCGCTCCAGAGCCCGGCGGTTCGCTGGGCCGTCGCCCGTCAGGAGCGTGAGGTCGGCAGACTCCGAGAGGACGTCGACGACGTCGTGGACCAGGCGTTGGCCGGCCGACTCGTGGCGGTCAGCGGAGGGGAGGATCGGGGAGACCATGGCTACACGGCCCCTTCGCCCGCCTGCAATCGGTGCGACACCCTGGGGGGAAGCTCCGCCGACAGGATCGACGACCGCCGACTCGACTGCGGCGAGCACGCTGCGTCCCCAGGCCGTCCAATTCACACGCCGTGATGCGTCGTCGAGCGCCGCCCGCGAAGCGACGTTCACGGCGTCGCCGTCGACTTCACTGAGGACGTGGGCTGCCTGGGCGACCGCGCCTGAGGCGTCCACGAGCCAGCCGGTGACGCCGTCCTGGACGATGGTCTCCACCCCGCCCACGCGCGTGGCCAGCACCGGGAGGCCGGAGACCAGGGCATCGGTCATCACGACGCCGGCGGCGTTGGCAGAGGCCAGGTCCACGAGCACGTGGTGCTCCGCGTAAAGCTCTGCCAGGCGGCCCCGGGGGACGAACCCCTCGTGGCGGACCCAGGACGGCAGCCCGTCCGGGGCTCGGCCCACAACCGTTAGCTCCAGGGGACGGTGCGCACGCGCTCGGTCCACGGCGGCGATCACGTCGTCACCGCGCTTGCGCTCCCAGTCCGCGATCACCGCGATGACCTTGAGTGGGCCGTCCAGGTCGCGCACCATGGGTGCGGGCGGGGCTGGAGTGCCCGGGCCGAAGGGCGCGACGGAGACCCGGGCGGGCGGGACGCCTACGTCGTGGACGAGGCTTTTAGCAGCCCAGTCGGAGGCGACCACGTAATGAGACGTTACCGCCGCGCCGGCTCGCTCCACGGCGAGCCCCTGACGCTCATTCCGTGCGCCGAGCCCCGTAGCCAGGGGGTAGAAGCCTGTGATTGCGGGGAACGTCGCATCCGTGATCTGCACGAGCGGGAGGCCCTCGGGAAGTGCGAGGACGTCTGTCGACCCGGCGATGGCCACGAGCGCGTCCATCACCGGCCCCGTTCGCTCGGCCAGTCGCTCAGCCAGTGCCGAGCTGCGTCGCTGGGCGGTGGCCATCGTATGGGTCGGAAGGCTCCGACGCCCTCGCATGCCCCTCAGTCGGGTGCGCAGCCGTTCCGGCAAGGCATCGGAGACCCCGACAGCAGGAATGAATTCGACGTCCGCGAAGTCCCGCAGCGTCTCGACCATGGGCAGCACGACGCCGGACCATGCCGACGGGTCGGCCGTGTTCCACGGGCTGTACACCCCGATGCGCAGGGCCACAGTGGGACGCCTCCTCGGATGGCGGGACTCTCGACGACTCGAGTCTATGGTCTGAGGGGCACTGGCCCAGTGTCGGGCGCGTGTAGAGTCCGGATCCATCCAGGCCTCCTCTGCTCTTCCAGGACGTGGACTGGACCCGCGACTCGCGAAAGGATCCCGTGAATACGCGCTGCCTCGTCCTGACATCCGGCCGGGCCGCTGACGGCCCCTATGGCGTCGACCGGCTCGCCCAGTTCGGCTACGACCTTACGGAGGTCGAGCCGGCCTCGAACCGCATTCACCGCAAGCTGCGCGACGTCGTTGAGCACCGCTCAGGCCGGCCCATTGACAAGACGGCGCGGTCCGCGTGGATGGCGAGTCGGGCAGACCTCGTCCTGGCGTTCCTCGAGCGGGAGGCGCTTTCAGCCTCCTGGGCGAAGCGGAAGGGCATCCCTCCCTATGCCGGCCGGCCCCTCGTGATGATCGCCTGTTGGCTCGCAGACGAGATCCTGGCGATGACGGCCGCCCAACGGGACGCGGTCGTCCGGCGCTACAGCGGTGTTGACCTCACCCTCGTCCTTTCCCGCAATCAAGTGGGGATTCTGGTCGAGGCTGGGTTCGACCCCGCGCGTGTCGAGGCCGTCACCTTCGGCTATGACCCTGGACAGTTCCCGGTGTCCAATGATGCTCGTAGGTACGGGATCGTCTCCGTGGGGGCCGACCGCGGGAGGGACTTCGGCACCTTGATCGCCGCGATGAACGGCTCGGGGTTGTCTTTGGACCTGTACACCGGCGGAGGGCACGTCCAGCGCGAGACGCTGCCGCCCGAGGTGAAGTTCCACGGAAGGGTGCCGTACGCGGAATATCGGCAACTGATGGCGACGGCCTCGGTAGTGACGATCCCGACCCACGTCCAGGCCTATCCCACCGGTCAGACCGTGGCGCTTGAGGCTGCAGGAACCGGGGCCTGTCTCGTCCTCACCGACACCCCGGCCATGCGGGAGTACTTCACGGACGAGACAGCAGTGTTCGTCCAGCCCGGCGACGTCGAAGGCTGGCGTGATGCGCTGACCACACTGGATGCGGATCCGGTCAGACGCCGTCAGCTTGGCCGCAACGCCGCAGCGCTCGTCTCCGAGCGGTTCACTTACGACGAGATGTGGCGTCAGGTCGACGCGGCCATACGACGGCGGGGATGGGCGCGTCCCGGCGCGGGCGCCGCCGCCTAGGCACACGCCGGGGTGGGCGGGGGAGGCCACGTGCCTGCATCCGGGGTCACGGACCGGTGGGGCCCCACCCGCCAGGTATGTCATCGATCCGACGCCAGTGGTGGCGGAGCTGGGTGGCCATGCCTCCGTCCTGAGCACGCGAGAAGAACCAGGGCGCGGTCACCTCCCGACCAGGGTGGGCGACGTCGCCGATGTATCCGCCCCAATAGGAAAAAGTCGAATTCGGCAGGACCAATCGGCGCGCGTGGATCAGATGTCGAAGATCGTGAGCGACGTCGCCGTCCTGGTAGAGCGTCGTGGCGATCGGGTCGAGGACGCCAGAAAGGTGTTCGCGGCACCATGTCATGCCGTCCGAGATGACGATGATCCGATCGGGACGGCCACCATCGGCAACAGACGCCGCGACAGCGGCCCGGACGTACTCCCTCTGATTCATCCCGTACTCAGCGTTGTATTCGGGAACCGAGTAGTAGTCACCCCGACGGACGTTCACAACTATCGAGTCATCGATGCCGGGGACGTCTTCGGTGAGCGGGCTTCCATGGAGCAGTAGATCTTCGATGAACTGCGCGTCTGGCTCGGGATCGGTGAACTCATTGCGGGGCGCGTCCTGCTGGCCGGACCACGGCATGACCCGCTGATCCGTGAACCGCACCTCCTCGGGGGTGATGAACAATCCCTCGCGAAGGGCCGGGAACAGCCCGACCGTCTTCTCATGCTTTGGATGCAGGAGTACCCGACGCCCAGCGTCGCGATCGTCGTAGGCCCACTTGCCCATGTACAGCAGGTTGCCGAGATTCATCCAGTCGGGCACCCACGCGACGGGGCGTCCGTGACGGACCAGGCGCAAGACGGAGGACTTTGCGTGCCGGAGCATGTTCACAGTCCGAATGCTATCGAGCCGGCGTCCAAGTGACCTGCGAAACCCGCGTCGGCGGCTGGCATGTCTACCCGTGCACAGGCGCGTCCATCCAAGGCGGCCCATCAGACGAAAAACCTTCGGGCAACTTAGCTGTCGATGGCCCTTGCGGATGGCTGCTGCGACGCAACTTTTCAAGATGGCTTCGGCCAGGCAAACGTACCTCTGCGCGACGTGGTCCGCCGAATTCTCCTCCCTCATTGCGGCCCGGAGGTTCCTGGCAGGGTCATATTCAGTCCGAAGAACCCTGGCCACGTGCTGCGGTGTCGGCCACGTGCCGGCCACATGTCCTCCGCAGTCGGACCTCCGCAGTTAGGAGAGATTCTCTTCAGTCGCCATTCCATGGAAGCCCTTATGGTCAAAGCAGAGCACATTGCGTCCCCCGCCAGCGCCTCCACGGTGACCCGCGCGATGCCCACGACGATGTCTGCCCATTGGTACACCTGCTGGGGATCGGCCACTGCAGTCTTATTGCCGACGACGCGGAGTCCCAACCCTGCCAGCGTGCACGCTGCTTCGATGATCTCCCCGCGCTGTCACTGGCGATTGGACACGAATGCGACACGGCGCGGCAGTTCGGGCAGTGCCGTCTCAGAGACAGAGACGTAGGCATCTGCACCGAGAACGGGGATCTCCTCGTCAGGGATGACGCCGTGGCTCGTGAAGATCCGCTCTTCGATCCGTGCGTGCCGCAGAGCCTGCATGCTCGTCCAGTGGTTGATCAGCCCAATGTCGTACCTGGCGCCGGCGTCAAACGGCGCTATCGCGTTTTCAATGCCGTCGCCCGAGTAGACGTGTACCTCGTGGTCTCGTGAGAGGGGGGCGGTGCATCTGGCAGATCCAGGCTTGGGTACCGTCGGGGTAGGCCATGCCGCCGTTGGCGAGGAGGATGCGAAGGCGCATGGGTCGGGGCTTAAGCGAGCCGATTGCCCGCCGCCGGTCGCCCTGGACACCATATTGAACGGACCACTCAGTATCCTGTCATCATGCGCATCCTCGTCACCGGCGGCGCCGGGTTCATCGGCTCGAACTTCGTCCATCACGTCGTGCGCGAGACCGGGCACGACGTCGTCGTCCTGGACAAGCTGACCTACGCCGGCAATCGCGAGAACCTCGCCGGCCTGCCCGAGGACCGCGTCACTCTCGAGGTGGGGGACATCTGCGACGCGGCCCTGGTGGACCGCCTGGTCGCCGAGTCGGACGCCGTCGTGCACTACGCGGCGGAGTCCCACAACGACAATTCGCTGAACGATCCCTCCCCGTTCATCCAGACAAACATCGTCGGAACCTTCGTCCTCCTCGAAGCGGCCCGCAAGCACGGCAAGCGCTTCCACCACGTCTCCACGGACGAGGTCTACGGCGACCTCGAGCTGGACGATCCGGCGAAGTTCACCGAGACCACCCCGTACAACCCCTCCAGCCCCTACTCGGCCTCGAAGGCCGGCTCGGACCACCTGGTGCGCGCGTGGGTCCGCTCCTTCGGCGTGCAGGCCACGCTGAGCAACTGCTCCAACAACTACGGCCCGTACCAGCACATCGAGAAGTTCATCCCGCGCCAGATCACCAACCTGATCGACGGCGTCCGCCCCCGCCTCTACGGCCAGGGCGTCAACGTCCGGGACTGGATCTACACGGAGGACCACTCCTCGGCCGTGCTGCGCATCCTCGAACGCGGCGAGATCGGCCGCACCTACCTGATCGGCTCGGACGGCGAGAAGAACAACAAGGAGATCGTGGAGATCCTCCTCGAGCTCTTCGACCGCCCCGTGGACGACTTCGACCTCGTGGCCGACCGCCCCGGCCACGACCTGCGCTACGCGATCGACAACACCGCCCTGCGCACCGAGCTGGACTGGACGCCCCGGTTCACGGACATCCGCGCCGGCCTCGCCGAGACGGTGGCCTGGTACCGGGAGAACGAGTCCTGGTGGCGGCCGGCCAAGCAGGCCGTCGAGGCCAAGTACGCGGCCGCCGGCCAGTGATCCACCTCCAGTGACCCACCGCCAGTGACGGGAGCGCACGCATGAAGATCACCGAGACCGCCATCCCCGGCCTGCTCGTCATCGACCTGGACGTCCACGGGGACAACCGCGGCTGGTTCAAGGAGAACTGGCAACGCGAGAAGCTCCGGGCCGCCGCGGCCGAGGCGGGCGTCCGCCTGCCGGACCTCGGCCCCGTGCAGAACAACGTGTCCTTCAACGACGCCGTGGGCACCACCCGCGGCATCCACGCCGAGCCCTGGGACAAGTACGTCTCCGTGGCGCACGGGCGCATCTTCGGCGCCTGGGTGGACCTGCGCGAGGGACCGTCCTTCGGCGCCGTCGCCACCGTGGAGCTCGGCCCGGAGAAGGCCGTGTTCGTGCCCCGCGGCGTCGGCAACTCCTACCAGACCCTCGAGCCGGACACCGCCTACACCTACCTCGTCAACGACCACTGGTCCGCTGGCGCGCAGGGCCAATACACGTTCCTCAACCTCGCGGACCCGACGGCGGCCATCGCCTGGCCCATCCCGCTCGAGGACGCCGAGCTCTCGGCCAAGGACCGCGCCCACCCGATGCTCGCGGACGTCACCCCCATGCCGCCCGCCCCGATCCTCGTGCTCGGCGCCGGCGGGCAGCTCGGCCGTGCCCTCGTGGCCCGGGCCGAGGCCGCGGGCATCCCCGTGGAGGCCCACGGCCGCGACACGTGGGACATGACCGATCCGGCGTCCTGGCCGCGCGAGCACTTCCGCGGCCTGCGCGCCGTGGTCAACGCCTCCGCCATGACGGCCGTGGACGCCGCCGAGACCCCGGGGGGCCGCGCCCAGGCATGGGCCGTCAACGCCACCGCCGTGGCCGAGCTGGCCCGCCGCTGCGCGGACGCCCGCGTGCCGCTCGCGCACGTCTCCACGGACTATGTGTTCGACGGCACCCTCCCCGTGGGCCGGGAGCACCCGGTGGACCACCCGCTCGCGCCGCTGGGCGTCTACGGCCAGTCGAAGGCCGCGGGGGAGGCCGCGGTGCGCACCGTGCCGCGGCACTGGATCGTCCGCACCTCCTGGGTGATCGGGGAGGGGCGGAACTTCGTGGCCACCATGGCCTCGCTCGCCAAGCGAGGGATCGACCCGGCCGTCGTCGACGACCAGCACGGCCGACTCACCTTCGCCGAGGACCTCGCCGACGCCCTCCTGCACCTGGTGACCACGCAGGCGCCCGCGGGCACGTTCCACATGACCAACGGCGGGGACGTGGTCACGTGGCACCAGGTGGCCCGGTGGGTGTTCGAGGACACCGGGCACGACGCCGGCCGCGTGCGTCCGGTGACCACGGCCGAGTACCTGGACGGCAAGGAGGGCATCGCCCCCCGACCCGCCAACAGCGCCCTGGACCTCGGGCCGCTGGTCGCCGTCGGCTACCGCGCCCCGGACCAGCGCGCACGGCTGCGGGAGCACCTCGCGCGCGGCTGACCCGGCGCCGGTGGTATCCTCGGGGGGTTGCCCAGGCGAGGGAGTCTCCCACTCCGTGATCGACGAGGCCGCGACCGCGCATGAGGTGAGCCCCGCTCCCCGCGCGTCGCACCCTTCCTGGCCACACCCGCGCCCCCCACCGGGGACGCGGCCGCACACCAGAGGAGGACGCATCATGTCTGACAAGATCAAGGTCACCCGCCGCACCGACTTCGGCAAGGGCGCCGCCCGCCAGGCCCGCCGCGCCGGCCTGATCCCCGCCGTCGTCTACGGCCACGGCCAGGACCCCATCCACCTGCTGCTGCCGGCCCAGGAGACCACCCTGGCCGTCCGCAACCCCAACGCCCTGCTCACCGTGGTGAACGAGGCCGGCGAGGAGCACCTGGTGCTCCCCAAGGACATCCAGCGCCACGCCCTCAAGGACACCGTGGAGCACCTGGACCTCATCGAGGTCCGCCGTGGCGAGAAGGTCGTCGTGGACGTCACCGTGCACGTGGAGGGCGAGGTCGCCAAGGGCAACGACTACGTGCTGGACCACGTCACCGTGCCCGTCGAGGCCGAGGCCACCCACCTGCCCGAGTCCGTCACCATCTCCGTGGAGGGCCGCGAGGCCGGCGAGCACGTGTACGCCACCGACGTGCAGGTCCCGGCCGGCACCACCCTGCAGCTCGAGGACGAGATCGTCATCGCGACCGTCTCCGAGGTCGTGGAGCAGGACCTGGGCGACGAGTCCGTCCAGGAGGAGCAGGCCGCCGAGGGCGAGGCCGCCGAGGGCGAGTCCGAGGGCTCCGAGGACTGATCACGCCATGAGTGCGGGGACCACGCTCATCGTCGGGCTCGGCAATCCCGGGCCCGAGTACGAGCGCACCCGGCACAACGTCGGCCAGATGGTGGCGGATGAGCTCGCCTCCCGCATGGGAGCCGGGTTCACCCGCCACCGGGCCGGCGCCGTGGTGGCCACGGGCCGCCTCGGCATCGGGGGACCGCGGGTGGTGCTCGCGAAATCCACCGGCTACATGAACGTCTCCGGCCGTCCGGTCTCCGCCCTGGCGTCCTTCTACGGGGTGGGCCCCGAGGACCTGGTGGTGGTGCACGACGAGCTGGACATCCCGTTCGACGCCCTGCGCCTCAAGCGCGGCGGCGGCGAGGGCGGCCACAACGGGCTCAAGTCCATCACCGCCTCCCTCGGCACCAAGGACTACGCCCGCGTGCGCGTGGGCATCGGCAGGCCTCCGGGCCGCATGGACGTGGCCGACTTCGTGCTGCGCTCCTTCTCCAAGCCCGAGCAGGACGCCCTGCCCCTGCACGTGGACCGCGCGGCCGACGCCGTCGAGAAGCTCGTCACGGACGGGCTGGAGGCGGCCCAGCAGGCCTTCCACTGAGCCCGGCCTCCGGCCGGGCGGGTCGCGACCTCACCGGTTGACGACAGCAGTCGGCCCCGGCCCCTCGATGGGGCCGGGGCCGACGCGTTGCGGGGGAGGGGGCGGGTCAGGCGCCTGCGGCCCCGCCGTCACGCCCGATCCACGAGGTCAGGGCGCGCGCCTGGCGGTTCACGACCTTGCCGACCATGGGCTCGGCCTTCGCGGCGAGCTTGGAGCCCACGAGCGGGATCTTGCAGGTCACGGTGCCGTCCACGGAGTACTGCGAGCCCTCGCCGGCGGCGGTCAGGCGCTGGGCGCCCTCCGCGGTGGCCTTGGCGGCCGGCACGGTGATGGTGGTGGTGCCCACGCGGGAGCCGTCCGCGGCCGGGGCCTCCCACCGCTCCACCTGCTCCACCTGCAGGGAGGAGCCGATGAACTTCCGGGCCATCTCCGGCAGGCGGTCGGCCGGGGCCGAGCGCACGGTGGTGACGGTCATCGGGCCCTCGGGGGAGCCCTCCACGCGGAAGGAGACCAGGGAGCCGCCGAGCTGCTCCACCACGGACCGGTGGAACTCCTCGGACGCCAGGGCCGCGGCCACGGCGGCCGGCGGGTGCGGGATGGACTGCTGAGCGGAAAAGGCCACGGTGTCTCCTCGGGATCGCGGAACGGCCCGCCCGGCGGGGCGGCCTCGCGGCTCCGCGCCGGTTCGCCGACGGCGATGGGCGTCGATGTCCCACCTTATATGCTGGCCTCCGCGACCCCGGCCGCCCGCTGCGCGCCCGGCCGAGCCGCGAGATCCCTGCGAGAACCCCCTTCTGGAAGGTGCGTCCGCCATGCCGGCACTCTGGGCCGTGGCCCTCATCCTGCTCCTGAGCGGGACGGCCAAGCTCCGCTCGGGCGAGGACGTGCAGGCCACGTTCACGCGTCTGAAGGTGCCCCGTCCGCTCGCGGCCCCCGCCCTGGCCCGCGCGTTCCCGTGGCTCGAGCTGCTGCTCGCCGCGGCGCTCGTGCTCCCGTTCACCGTGCTGCGCCCCGTGGTGGGCCTGGCCGCCGTCGCCCTGTTCGCCTCGTTCCTCGTCCTCGTGGTCCGCGCGAAGGGCGACGGCGTCTCGTGCGGCTGCTTCGGCGAGGCCTCGGCCGCCCCGATCTCCCGGTGGACCGTGGTCCGCAACGTGGTCTTCCTCGCCCTGGCCGTGATGGCCCTGGTGGAGGGGATTGTCTCGCCGGCCGTCCACGGCGCCGGCGTCGCGTGGCTGCCGCTCACCGCCTTCGGCTCGGGCGCGTGGGCGTGGGCGCTGCTCGTGTCCGTGCTGCTCGCCGTCTCCGCCTTCCTCGTGGGCCGCGAGTCCGTGCCGGCCGCGGACCCCGTGCTGGCCTCGGGCCCCGTGGCCGCCACGGGGGCGCACCCGGACATCGTCGCCGGCACGCCCGGCGCGGTCCCCGCGCCGCCCGCCGGCTCCACTGCGGCCGAGGCCGTCGCCGAGGACCCGGACGGGCCGGAGCGTCTGCCGTTCCCGGACGCCCTCGTGATCGAGGACGGCCGCTACACCGGCCTGCACGCCCTCGCCTCCCGGGGCGCCGTGGTGGCCCTGCGCCTCTCCGCGGGCTGCGGCTCGTGCTCCCAGGTGATCGCACGCCTGGACGAGTTCCGCGCGTCGCTCGGCCCCGTGCGCCTCCGGGTGCTCATGCCGCAGCACGAGGCCGGGGCCGCGCCCTCGGCGTCGACCGGCGCCATCCCCGCGGACCTCGTGGCGGACGACCCGAACGGCGCCGCGGCCCGCGGGCTGGGCCTCACCTCCTACCCCATGGCCGTGCTGCTGGGCACCGACCTGCTCACCGCCGGCGGCCCCGTGGGCGGCGCCGACGACGTCCTGGCCTTCCTCGAGGAGATCCGGGACATCATGGCCGCCGAGGCGCCCCCCGCGCCCGCCCCATCCCCCGCATCCGACACCCCGACCCCGGAGGTCCGCGCGTGAGCGCATCGCACACCGTCCCCGTCCTCGCCCCGCTGCTGGCGCGCCTGCGCGCCGAGCGCGCGTTCGAGGCCGCCGCGGCCTCGGCCGCCCGCCCGCTCGAGGCCCGCGGCGCGGAGCTGGAGATCGGGCTGCCCGACGGCGCCCGCGCGCCCCTGATGACCGTCCTCGCCGAGGCCCTCGCCACGGGGCACGGCGCGCATGCCGCCGTCCTCGTGGTCACCGCGACCACCCGCGAGGCCGAGGACCTCGTGACCGACCTGGCCGCCTGGGCCCCCGCCGGTGCCGCCGCGCTGTTCCCGTCCTGGGAGACGCTGCCCCACGAGCGCCTGTCGCCGCGCTCGGACACCGTGGGCGCGCGGCTGGCCGTGCTGCGCCGCCTCGCCCACCCCGAGGAGCACGCGGAGGGTCCGCTGCGCATCGTCGTCGCCCCCGTGCGTGCCGTGCTGCAGCCCCTCGTGGCCGGGCTCGGCGAGCTGAGCCCCGTGACCCTGCGGACGGGGGAGGAACGCGATTTCGACGGTGTGGTGGCCGCACTCGCGGACGCCGCCTACTCCCGCGTGGACATGGTCAGCCGGCGCGGCGAGTTCGCCGTGCGCGGCGGGTTGATCGACGTGTTCCCGCCCACCGAGGACTACCCCGTGCGCATCGAGTTCTTCGGCGACGAGGTGGAGCAGATGCGCTGGTTCTCCGTGGCGGACCAGCGTTCCCTCGAGGACACCACGGAGGACGGCTCGGGCCACCCCACCGAGCTGTACGCGCCCCCGTGCCGCGAGCTGCTCATCACGGACCACGTGCGCCGGCGCGCGGAGGAGCTGATCCCGGCCATGCCCGCCGCCGCGGACATGCTGGACCGGATCGCCGAGGGCGTGGCCGTGGAGGGCATGGAGTCCCTCTCGCCGCTGCTGGCCGAGGCCATGACGTCGCTGCCCCGCATGCTGCCCGCCGGGTCGCTGACCGTCCTCGTGGAGCCCGAGCGGCTGCGCGGCCGCGCCGACGACCTGCTGGCCACCAACGAGGAGTTCCTCCAGGCCGCGTGGGCCGGCGCCGCGCAGGGCGCGACCGCGCCGGTGGACGTCGGCGGAGCGGACCAGTCCGCCGCGGGAGGCTTCCTCACGGTGGCCGAGCTCCGTGCGGCCGCCCTCGAGCAGGACCAGGGCTTCTGGTCCGTCACCGCGCTGGTCTCGGACGATGAGCTGCTGCCCGACGCCGCCACCCTGCGCGCCACCCTCGGCGTCCCGCAGACCTTCTCGGGCGACATCGAGGCCATGCTCGCCCACACCCGCGTCCGGCTCGCGGAGGGGTGGCATGCCGTGGTCCTCACCGACGGCCCCGGCTCCGCCCGCCGTCTCGCCGAGCTCACCACGGAAGCCGGTCTCACGGCCGCTGTGGTGGACGGGCCCCTGCCCGCGGACCTCGCCCCGGGGCGGGTCTCCATCGCGACGGCGCCCGTCGGCTCCGGCTTCACGATCCCAGACGCGCAGATCGCCCTGATCACGGAGCACGACCTCTTCGGCCGGCACCGCACCGCGGGCACGCGCGCCCCCGGGGCGCGGCTGGCCCGGAAGCGGCGCAACGCCGTCGACCCGCTGACCCTGCAGCCCGGTGACCACGTGGTGCATTCCCAGCACGGCATCGCCCGCTTCGTGGAGCTGCAGCGCCGCAAGGTCACCGGCGGCCCGCGCACCGCCCCCGGCGCCGAGGAGTCCTACCGCGAGTACCTCGTGCTCGAGTACGCGCCCTCGAAGCGCGGCGCCCCGGGCGACCGGCTGTTCGTGCCCACCGACCAGCTCGACCTGATCTCCACCTACGTGGGCGGGGAGACGCCGTCGCTGTCCAAGATGGGCGGCTCGGACTGGGCGCAGACCAAGTCCAAGGCCAAGCGCGCCACCCGCGAGATCGCCGGCGAGCTCATCCGCCTGTACTCGGCCCGCATGGCCTCCCGTGGCCACGCCTTCGCCCCGGACACCCCGTGGCAGGGCGAGCTGGAGGAGGCGTTCCCCTTCATCGAGACGCCGGACCAGCTGACCACCATCGAGGACGTCAAGAAGGACATGGAGGCGGCCGTCCCCATGGACCGGCTCGTCTCCGGAGACGTCGGCTTCGGCAAGACGGAGGTGGCCGTGCGCGCCGCGTTCAAGGCCGTGCAGGACGGCAAGCAGGTGGCCGTGCTCGTCCCGACGACGCTGCTCGCCCGCCAGCACCACCAGACGTTCTCCGACCGCTTCGCCGGCTTCCCCGTGAAGGTGGCCGCGCTCTCCCGGTTCCAGACCGCCAAGGAGTCCAAGGAGGTCGTCGAGGGGCTCGCCCACGGTGAGATGGACGTGGTGATCGGCACCCACCGGCTGCTCTCCGACCAGGTGCAGTTCAAGGACCTGGGCCTCGTGATCGTGGACGAGGAGCAGCGCTTCGGCGTGGAGCACAAGGAGGCGCTGAAGAAGATGCGCACCAATGTGGACGTGCTCGCCATGTCCGCCACGCCCATCCCGCGCACCCTGGAGATGTCCCTCACCGGCATCCGCGAGACCTCCACCCTGGCCACCGCCCCGGAGGAGCGCCACCCCGTGCTCACCTCCGTGGGCCCGTACTCGGACCAGCAGGTCACCGCCGCCATCCGCCGCGAGCTGATGCGCGAGGGCCAGGTGTTCTACGTGCACAACCGCGTCACCACCATCGACAAGGTGGCCAAGCGCATCGCCGAGCTGGTGCCGGAGGCGAGGATCGCCGTCGCCCACGGCAAGATGGGCGAGGCCCGGCTCGAGCAGATCATGGTGGACTTCTGGGAGCGGAAGTTCGACGTGCTCGTCTCCACCACGATCATCGAGACCGGCCTGGACATCGCCAACGCCAACACCCTGATCGTGGAGGACGCCCACCGCTACGGCCTCTCCCAGCTGCACCAGCTGCGCGGCCGCGTGGGCCGCGGACGCGAGCGCGCCTACGCCTACTTCCTGTACGACGCCCAGAAGCCCCTCGGCGAGGTCGCCCTCGAGCGCCTCAAGGCCGTGGCCACCCACAACGAGCTCGGCGCCGGCATGCAGCTGGCCATGAAGGACCTCGAGATCCGCGGCGCCGGCAACCTGCTCGGCGGGGAGCAGTCCGGCCACATCGCCGGCGTGGGCTTCGACCTCTACCTGCGGATGGTCGGCGAGGCCGTGGCTGACTTCAAGGGCGAGGAGGACACCGCGCCCGCCGAGGTGAAGGTGGAGCTGCCGGTCAACGCCCACCTGCCGCACGACTACGTGCCGGGGGAGCGGCTGCGCCTGGAGATGTACCGCAACCTCGCCCAGGCCGCGGACGACGCCGCCGTGGACGCCGTGGTGGAGGAGCTCAAGGACCGCTACGGCCCGCTGCCGGAGCCGGTGGAGGCGCTCGTCGCCGTCGCCCGGTTCCGCAACCGGGCGCGGGCCGCGGGCGTCACCGAGGTCATGCTGCTGGGCCAGAACGTGAAGTTCGGCCCCGCCGCGGACCTGCCCGAGTCCCGGCAGATGCGCCTGGCCCGTATGTACAAGGGCGCCCAGGTCAAGCCGGCCCTGAACGGCGTCCTCATCCCGCGTCCCAAGACCAAGCCGGTCATGGGTCAGGACCTCGTGGACGTCCCGCTGCTCGAGTGGGCGCAGCAGGTGATCGACGTGATCTTCGCGCCGGAGGGCTGAGACGGGTCACGCCGTCCGCACGCGGACGACGACGCCGTGCGCCTCGAGCATCTCGAGGAAGACGTGGACGTCGGCCGCGACGTCCTCCGGGGCCAGGCCGAATGCCGCGGCCGTCTCGGAGGCCACGGCCTCCTCGGACAGGGGTGACGGCGGCGCGGCGGTCAGGTCGTCCTCCGGCGTGCGGCCGCCCACGAGGACGTCCCACACGGCGTGGCCTGTGGGGCTGAGCAGCAGCGGGACGCCGTGCTCCAGGTGCATGACGGCGGCGTCGCCGCCGTCGGTCAGAGCCCAGGCGACGCCGGGCGCGACCACCCAGGCGGAGCCGCGCTCCGACGTCGTCCCGGACGTCCAGGGGAGACGGTCAGCGGCCACGCCGCACCCCCCGGGTCCAGGCCCAGCGGGCGAGGGAGGCCATCCGGGTGCGCTGCTCCCGCCGGAGGTCCGCGCGGGTGGGCGCGTGACCCAGGCGCATCTGCAGGTGGGGGCGGTTCACGGGCAGCGTGTGCAGCACGAGGCGGGCGCGCTCCCGCGCGGAGCGGGCCGTGCGCCACCGGGTGCGGAACAGGTCCAGGCCGCTCTCGTCGTGCTGCAGCGCCTCGAACAGGGCGAGGTCGTGGGCGTCCATGCCGTCCGCGTCCTCGCCGGTGGCCACGTGCCAGGCCGCCGTGGCGTGCAGCCGGCGCGCCTCCTGCCGCAGCGCGTCCCACTCGGCCGGGCTGGACGTGTCTCTGATGTGGCGGACGTCGAGGGTGCCCCGGTGCGAGTCCCGCGCGGCGTGGACGATCACCACGAGCCGCTGGTGCACCGGGCCGGGCACGGGGACCGGTCGGCCGGCGATCACATGGATGGCGCGCTCCGCCCACAGGGCGTCGAAGGTGCGGACCGCGTCCGTGCCGAGACCGGGGAACAGGCGGTGCACGTCCACGTAGCCCAGGTGGTCGTGCCACAGGGTGGCGGCGTGCTCGAAGATCGAGCCCTCGGAGAAGCCGGCCACGGGGGCCCAGCCGTGCGAGGCCAGGAGCTCGACCGCGGCGGCGGCGTCCGAGGGGTGGACGAGGAGGTCCACGTCGGAGCTGCTGCGTCGGCCGCGGTAGACGCCGGGCTCGGTGGCGTAGCCCTTCACGTGGAGGCCGCGGAGCTCCGCCTCCTCCATCACGTAGGCGATCCGGGCGTGGCCCAGGCGGACCCGGGCGGCGAGGTCCAGGGACGGCTGCGCCGCCGCGCGCTGGTCCGCCGTCCCCGTCTCGGTCATGGGCCTGAGCCTAATTCAGCGCGAGGCGACACCCTCCAGGACGACGCGACGTGGACCACCACGATTTCGGGTGACTTGTCGGAAGTGGGAGGGGCCGCGACCTCCGACAAGTCACCCGGATCTCGAGAGTGGGAGAGAGCGGCAGCTCGTGGGGGTGGTGGTGTCTGGTGTCTGGTGTCTGGACGCAGGGTGAACACTGTGCCGTCGGGCCACCGCGAAGGCGCGAAACGGCGGGTGTATGCCGTGCTCTGTGACGTGGCTCGCGGTCGATGGATGGCGCGGGGACGGTCCGGCGGCTAGAATTCTGCTTGGAGTAGCACAGCTCGTGCTCATGGACGCGCACTGAACTAAGGCCTCCGACGCCCCGGTGCATGGCCCTCGCCGGGTGCGAACGCCACACCTCAACGCGAAACGAGTGAAGCCCATGCAGCAGAACACCTCATCCCTCTCCCGCCGCAAGGTCACCGCCGGCCTGGCCTGGTCGGTGCCCGCCGTCGCCGCCGTCTCTGCGGCCCCAGCATTCGCCGCGTCCCCGATCTGCCCTGACGTGGTCGAGGTCGGCGAGGTCGTGAAGTTCCCCGGCAACAACAAGAACCCGGGCGACAACGAGAACGGCATCAAGCAGGCCTACGGATTCTGGGTCACGGTCAAGAACGACACGCAGGAGACCGTGACTCTGACCCCGTCGACCGTGACGGTCACGTTCGACAAGAACCCCGAGAAGCCCTTCACCGGCACCTCTTTGCTGTACAACGGCGACCCGACGAAGGGCGGTGTCCTGCTGACGGAAGACCAGCGCACGCTTGCGCCCGGTGAGGAACTGACGATCTTCTACGTCATCAACAACACGGGCAACTCGTCGAACGAGTCCGGCTGCATTGAGGGCACGATCGGTGTGAAGCTGGTCGGGGCCCCGCAGTCGTCGGGCCAGATGTGCCCCTCGGTGCCGGTCCCGAAGGTCTGCTTCGAGGAGACCCCTCCGGCCGAGTGAGGCCGACTGTTCTGTGAGTTCACGAAGGGCCCCGCCTCATCGAGGCGGGGCCCTTCGTCGTGCATGCCGTGCCGAGGAACCCGCAGTGCTGCGATTCGGGTGACTTGTCGGAGGTCGGAGGGCCTATGACCTCCGACAAGTCGCCCGAATCGCGAAGGCAAGGGCGTGAGAGGGGCCCTGCCGTACGGAGTTGGCAGGGCCCTCCGCCTGCGGCGACGGGGCGCGCGGGGTCAGCGACCGGCGTCGGGCTCGGCGGTGGATGAGCCGGCCTCGCCGGACGAGGCCTCCTGGGCATCCCGGGGGGCCTGGTAGTAGGCGTGGTAGTCGTCGCCCTTCGAGGCGTAGCTGCCGCCGTAGTAGTCCGAGCCGACGCCCGAGGCGGGGGTGCCGTTGAGCACCACGCCGAGCACGCGGGCGTTCACGCCGGCCAGCATGTCCCGCGCCACCTCCACGTGCTCCTTGCGCGCCTTGCCGTGGCGCACCACCAGGACGGTGCCGTCCACGGCGGTCGACAGGAGGGTCGAGTCTGTCACCGGCAGCACCGGCGGCGCGTCCACAAGCACCATGTGGGTCTCGGCGAGGGCGGTGAGGAGGTCCCGCATGCGGGCGGAGCCGAGCTGCTCCGAGGGGTTCGGGGGAGTGCGGCCGGCCGGCAGCAGGAGCAGTCCGTGGTCGCCCACCGGGACGAGGACGTCCTGCAGGGCCACGTCGCCGTTGAGCACCTCGGACAGGCCCACGCGGCCGTCCACCCCGAACTGCAGGGCCTGGCGAGGCCGGCGCAGGTCGGCGTCGATGAGGATGACGGGCTGGCCGGACGCGGCCACCGCGAGGGCCAGGCTGCCGATCACGGTGGACTTGCCCTCGCCCGGGTTGGCGCTGGTGAAGGCGATGGTGCGCGGCGGATCGTCCACCGCCGCGAAGCGCAGGTTGGTGCGCAGCTGGCGGACGGCCTCGGCGGCGCGGGGGGAGGGCTCGCCCCGGGGGGCGTCCCGCTCGGCCTTCAGGGTGGCGTCCAGGGGGATGGCGCCGAGCAGACCGGCGCCGCTCGCCACCTGGGCGTCCGTGGTGGTGCGGACGTTGACGTCGAGGATCCGCCGCAGGACGGCGATGACCAGCCCGAGCA
The DNA here is from genome assembly GCF_024723355.1 of Micrococcus sp. HG099. Lineage (NCBI taxonomy): Bacteria > Bacillati > Actinomycetota > Actinomycetes > Micrococcales > Micrococcaceae > Micrococcus > Micrococcus sp. HG099. The sequence goes on from NZ_JANQCJ010000002.1 coordinate 49,303, forward strand.
GCAGGCCGGCGCCCAGCCCGTAGAGCATGTTGCGCACGTAGTCGGGGCTGGTCGGGCTGGTCGGCGCGAGCGCGTCCTCCATGGCGGTGACCTGCACGTTGGAGGTCGGGTCCAGGCCGTTGGCCGTCTCGGCGGTGGCCACGAGCGCGGAGTTGGCCAGGGCGGCGGCCTGCTCCGGGTCCTCCGACTCGGCGGAGACGGTGATGAGGTTCGAGCCCGGCACGACGGCGGCGCTGAGGCTCGCCCCCGCGGTGTCCAGCCCGCCCTCGGCGATCTTCTCCCGCACCGTGCGGCTGTTGATCAGCGGGATGTAGGACTGGGCCCGGGTCTGTGCGGTCTCCGTGCCCGAGATGGTGGCCTCGCCCTGCACCGTGACGAACCCGGTGGAGGTGGCCGTGTAGAGCGTGGGCTGCAGCAGGGAGTAGACCAGGCCGGCCACCAGGCCCAGGGCGGCGCACCCCAGGATCACCAGGCGGTTCGCGCGCAGCACGCGGAGGAAGTCGATGATGTTCATGGTGTCCCGGGCTCGAAGGGATGCGGCTTAGCTCACTCTAACAAGCAGGACAGCCCGTTCCGCGGTACTCGTCTAGGCTGGTCGGGGGCGGCCAACAGCCGCCGTCGAGGCGCAGAGGAGCGGGCATGGCCGTGCGGCACCAGACACGCGGACCGGTGGACACCGACCCTCGCTACCGCGCCCTCCTCGAGGCGCGGGCTGCGCAGGAGCGTCAGGCCGCCCGCGGCACCGCCGCCTGGTCGAGGGACGACGCGACCGGCCTGCCCCGGGAGCCGCTGCGCATCCCCGAGTTGATCCTCGGCGCGCTCCTGGCCATGGAGGCCTTCGGCGTCCGGCTGGGACCCCTCGGCGTCCCGCTCAACGAGGCCGCCATGCTGCTCCTGCTGTTCCTCGCCCTGTGTCGGCGTTCCCGGCGGGACACCTCCGCCCTGGGGCTCAGCGCCGTGCTGGCGGGCGCGGTGATGGTGTTCCTGGCCGTCGTCTCCGTGAACCAGGGGATCCCCGACATGGAGTGGCTGCGCCGCTGGGTGCGCATCGCCGCGCTGGTCGGCCTCGTCGGGTGCATCGCCGGCGGCCGCCTCGACCTCCGGTCCGTCCTCACCGGACTGCTCGCCGCGATGGTGGCCAACGTGCCGCTCTTCTATGCCGGCGTGGTGCCGGCCCCCTACGGCAGCTTCCTCACGGGCTTCCTCGCGGACAAGAACGTGGCCGGCCTCTACTATGCGGCCATGCCCGTCCTGGCGCTCGCCGTGGTGCGCTCGCGCCGGTGGAAGCTCGCGATCCTGCTCGCCGCGGCCGTGTGCGTGTTCCTCACCGGCTCGCGCACCTCGATGGCCGGTTTCGGCGTCGCCCTGGTGTGGCTCGCCGTCACCCCCCGCCTGGCCGCCGGGCTCCGGGTCGTGCTCCTCGTCGTCCTGGGCTGGGCGGTGGGCTTCGCCGAGGAGAACCTGGCACGCATCGGCATCTTCTCGGATCGCACCGGCACCGACTGGCTGCGCGGCACCATCCAGGAGGCCACCGAGGCGAAGGCGGCGACCACCCCGTGGCATGGCCGGGGGCTCACGGAGGCCTATGTGACCATCGGCAGGGACACCTGGCTCTATCACGACTCCTACGCGGGCCTCTACACGGAGGGCGGCGTCGTGCTGCTGGTCGCGGTCCTCGGCGCCTACGCGTTCTTCGGCCTCCGCCTGTTCAGCACCCGGCTGCGCACCCCCTCCCGCGTGGCCGTGGAGGCGGCGGCCGCCGTCGTCTTCGTGACGGCCACCCAGCTGGGCGAGGTGTTCATCACCATCCCCGGCATGCTCATCGTGGCCGCGGGCGTGAGCCTGTGGCTGCGCGAGCGCGACGCCCCCCTGGAGAGCGAGGTGCGGGAGCGGCGCCGTCGTCAGGTCCTCGCCGCCGCCCGCCGCGGGGCGACGCCCGAGTCCTCGGTGGACCCGGCCGCCCCCGGCCTCGGGTGAGCCCGCACTGACCGCCTGGCCTCAGGCTCGGGTCGGCTCGTCGTCCTCCACGAGGTCCCCGTCCAGCGCCCGGGCGATCTCCCACGCCAGCAGCTCGACGATCGGCCGCGCCGTCTCCACCATCTGGGCGTAGCCCTCCGTCGGGCCGCGGAAGGGATCGGGCAGGTCCGCGTCCGGCTCCTCGCCGCGGCCGATCAGCCGCACCCGCAGGTCCGCCATCGCGTCCACCAGCGCCGCCAGGCCTGCGCCCGGCGGCACGGCCGCCGCGATCTCCTCGCCGTGCTCACCCAGCAGCGTGCCGATGCCGCGAACTGTGAAGGTGCGACGCACGGCCCCGGGGTCCTCGCGCAGCACCTCCTCCAGGTGGTCGTCGGCCGCGGTGATCACGAGGTCCTGGCCCCGCAGCGACGCGGCGGTCAGCTGCTGAGGACGATGCTCGGTGAGGGCGGTGCGCACCCGCCGGCTCGGCGACAGTTCGCGCAGCGGCTCCGGGACGGCGAGCGCCTGGTTGGGGCCCGTGCCCGCGCTGGTCACCACGGCCGTGCCCCGCTCGCCCAGCAGCGCGGCGAGCTGGGCCTGCAGGGTGTGCTGGACGTAGGCGGACCGGCAGATGTTGCCCGTGCAGACCGCCAGCACGCGGACCGTGGGCAGGGGAGCGGGGGCCGGTGCCGGGGCATCGGCGGCCTCGGCACTCTCCGCGGGCCGGGCCGTCTTCGGGTCGGCTGCCGCCTCGGCCGCCGTATCCACCGGCTCCGCCGCCGTGTCCGCGGGCTCCGCCGCCGTGTCCACGGGCTCCGCCGCCGCCGCCGTGCCGTCGGGCCGCGGCGTCGTCGTCGTGCCCCTGCACGGCGTGGACGACCTCGCCGGGGCGATCGCCGCCTTCGACCCCGGTCCCCGACGCCGGCTGGGGATCCTCGTGGACCACCTCGTCCCCGGCTCCAAGG
>NZ_JANQCJ010000300.1:0-495 GCF_024723355.1 Micrococcus sp. HG099
GCCGCGGCCGGGGCCGCCGCCGCAGGCGCCGCGGCCGCCGCGAAGGGCGCGAAGGCCCGCCAGGCTGCGCAAGCCGAGGAGGCCGACGCCGCGAAGCCCGAGACCACTGAGACCCCCGAGCCCGCTGAGACCCCTGCGCCCGCGACCGCGGCGACGGAGACCGTGGCGCCCGGTGCCGCGGAGACGGACACCGTGGAGACCCGGGCCGACGAGCCCGCCGCGGCAGAGCCGGAGTCCACGGCGACCGCCCCCGCCGAGGACGTCGACCCGGAGCCGACCGCCCCCGCACCCGTCGTCCCGGCCTCCCCCGCGCCGGACAGCGCGCCGGACACCGAGGCGATCCCCGTGCGCCGTCAGCGGCCGGTGCCGCGCCGCGCCATGGTCGTCGAGCCGACGACCCCCGACGCCGACCGCTCCCCCGATGCCCAGCGCTCCCGCAGCGCGGGCGCGCCCCTGGCCGCCGCCGGTGCGGGCGCCGTCGCAGCGGCCGGAGCC
>NZ_JANQCJ010000301.1:0-487 GCF_024723355.1 Micrococcus sp. HG099
GACCGTGCCCGTCGGCCTGCTCGCCGAGATCGGGGCGACCCTCGTGGCCGTGCACGGCCAGAACGACCAGGTGCGCCTGCAGGGCGCCGAGGCGCAGCGCCGCGCCCTGGACGCCTTCGGCGGCGCCGAGCTCGCCGCGGCGCTGCGCGCCTACCGCGCGGACCACGCCGCCGTCAGCGCCGCGCGTCGGGAGCGGGACGAGCTGACCGCCCACCGCCAGGAGCGCGCCCGCGAGGCGGAGGCCCTGCAGCGCTCCCTCGAGGAGATCGACCTCGCCGAGCCGCGCGCCGGGGAGGACGCCGAGCTGCGCGAGCTCATCCGCCGGCTGGAGGACGTCGAGGAGCTGCGGGCCGCCTCCGGCGAGGCGCATGCCCGGCTCGCCGGGGCGGAGATGGACGCCCTGGAGGAGACGCCCGGGGCCGTCAGCCTCGTGGAGGGCGCCCGGCAGGCCGTGCTGGCCGCGCCCGGCGACGACCCGGCGCTGGCC
>NZ_JANQCJ010000302.1:0-474 GCF_024723355.1 Micrococcus sp. HG099
GACCACGAGGTCGCGGCCCTGGGCCATCACGATGGAGACGATCAGCACCCACAGGGCCACCAGCAGGCCCATGCGCAGCACGGCGACGGCGAGCTCGTTCACGGCCGGCCCCCCGTCCCGCCGAAGAACAGCAGCTCGGTCTGGCCGACGGTCACCACGTCCCCGTCGCGCAGGGTGGTGGAGCCCTCCACGCGGCGGCCGTTCACCTGGACGCCGTTGCGGCTGCCCAGGTCCAGCAGGGTGACCGTGGAGCCCACCGTGAGCAGGCGCAGGTGCTCGCGGGACACCGAGGAGTCCGGGATCACGAGGTCGGCACGCTCGGCCGAGCGGCCGAGGATCAGGTCGTCCCCGTCCAGGGGCAGCAGGCGGCCGTCCAGCTCGAGGGCCGGGCCGGTCGGCTGCGCGGCGGGGCGGCCCATCACCACGGTGGCGTCGTCCGCGGGCGCCGGCTGCGGCGCGGGGCGGGCCCGGTCT
>NZ_JANQCJ010000303.1:0-470 GCF_024723355.1 Micrococcus sp. HG099
CCGCGGGGACCGCGCGCGGGGCGGTGGGGACGGTGTGCACGGTGCCGTCCGGGGCGACGGCCTCGTAGTGCTCGGGCAGCTCCAGGCGCAGCACCTCCCAGCCGCGGGGGGCCGTGGTCCGGCGCGCGTGTTCGGCGCAGAGGTCATAGGTGTGCGGCTCGGCGAGACGGGACAGCGGTCCGATCACCACCTGGGAGTCGGCGTAGTTGTACGTCAGCGTGGCCAGGGCCGGGCTCTGGCATCCGGTCTTGCTACAGCGTCGCATGGGTCCCACGGCAGACCACCCTACTCGGCCGGCCCGTCCGCGCGGTGGCCTACCATGGCGCGCATGACCGCGCCCGCCGCCCCCGATCCCCTCGCCCCGCTGCCCGCCGGGGAGGACGACGCCGCGGGCCCGGAGCGGGGCACGTCCGGCGGCCCGGCCGAGACGGGAGCCCCTCAGCCGGGCGCCGCCGCGTCCGGCGCGGGCG
>NZ_JANQCJ010000304.1:0-453 GCF_024723355.1 Micrococcus sp. HG099
CTGATGGTGATCCCACACTCCTTCTCGATGTAATCAAACTTAGACCCTTCGAGATGCGCCAGGGAAAGATTGCGGAACAGCTTCACCGGCATAAAGCTGTCCTCCAGCATCAGCGGTTTTCCGTCCACGTAACGCACCCGCCTTGAAAAATAGATCCGCTCATCAACCTGAATCCGCAGCTGGCTGGCGATGGCGGGCGGCGCGTGCATCACTTCAAACAGCAACACCTTGCTTTGCACTTCTTTCCCCTGCTGGCGCAATACCTCCACCAGCCCAGTCAGGTTAGTCGTTTCATGATGAACGTCTTTGCGCGCCACGAACGTCCCGCTACCGTGTCGACGTTCAACCAGCCCCCAGCTTACCAGCAGATCCAGCGCTTTGCGGACGGTCATCCGGGCTACGCCAAACTCCTTTGCCAGCGCTTTTTCTCCGGGTAACGGACTGCCAATGTTG
>NZ_JANQCJ010000305.1:0-453 GCF_024723355.1 Micrococcus sp. HG099
GTTCTTTGCCCTGCATCAGGCTGTAAAGGGCCACAAATCGGCCCGCGATGTGCGGATCGTCAATGCTGTCGCTGAGTTGGGGTACGATACTGAGCAGATGACGCAGTATGCGGCTATAGTGTTCCATCGCCTGCGGCGCGGTGACGCGTTGACCTGTAACGCTATCACGCAGCGCCGTCAGCGTCTCAAGGCAGTGCAGTGCGCTGGCAATACGTTCGCAGAGGGCGCTGCCCGGGAGCGGTTCGTTAAACAGAAGGTGCAATGCGGCAAGGTTTTCATCCACCAGGGCCCTGCTGGCCTGGCATTCAGGCGCGTACAATTTGCCCTGCGAGCAGAGCCAGACATTTGACGCACCGCGCTCGCACTGTAGCATATGCACCAGTCGACTGATGCCGTTCACCAGTGCGCCCAGCTGCGCCAGTCTGCCGAGCTGTTCCTCACGCACCATTCTCG
>NZ_JANQCJ010000306.1:0-443 GCF_024723355.1 Micrococcus sp. HG099
GACTTGGGCCAGCCACCAGACCACCGCCTAACAGGTTAAACACCCACGTCCCGCTCATGCCGCCAGCAATCATCGCAATCAGCGTCAGCGGTTTCATCAGTACGTAAGGGAAATAGAGCTCATGAATGCCGCCCAGGAAGTGAATGATCATCGCGCCGGGGGCTGACTTCTTCGCCATTCCTTTGCCGAAAAAAGCAAAAGCCAGCAGCAGACCTAAACCCGGCCCGGGGTTGGAGGCCACCATAAAGAAGATGGATTTACCCGTCTCGGAAGCCTGCTGCATCCCCAGCGGATAATAAACACCCTGATCGATAGCGTTATTTAAAAACAGGATTTTTGCCGGTTCGTTAATCAACGACAACAGCGGCAGGTAGCCCGCATGTACCAGTGATTCAATGCATTCTTTAATAAAGTTATTGGCAATCGACACCGCAGGACCGATC
>NZ_JANQCJ010000307.1:0-438 GCF_024723355.1 Micrococcus sp. HG099
GTGGAAGACCTGGTGAATGCCCAGATCCGCCGTAACCTGCCAATCGAAACCCACATCATGGATCTCGAGGCAGCGAAGAAGAAAGGTGCGATGGCGCTGTTTGGCGAGAAATATGACGACCGCGTTCGCGTGCTGAGCATGGGCGACTTCTCTACCGAACTGTGTGGCGGTACTCACGCATCCCGCACCGGTGACATCGGCTTGTTCCGCATCGTTTCCGAGTCGGGGACGGCGGCAGGCGTGCGTCGTATTGAGGCGGTGACCGGGGAAGGCGCAATTGCCAGCCTGCATGCGCAGAGCGACCAGCTACACGAGATCGCGCAGCTGCTGAAAGGCGATAGCCAGAACCTGGGCGAAAAAGTGCGTGTCGCGCTGGATCGTACCCGTCAGCTGGAAAAAGAACTCCAGCAGCTGAAAGAACAGGCTGCGGCGCAGGAG
>NZ_JANQCJ010000308.1:0-428 GCF_024723355.1 Micrococcus sp. HG099
CCCTCTCCCCCGGCGACGTCGCCCGCGCCGTCCGCGCCCGGACCCCGGACCGCTTCGGCCTCACCGGTGCCGCTGAGGGCCCCGCGACGCTGTCCTGGGGGCTGGGCATGGGCGCCCTGGGCCTGTCCCGGGACGACCCGGACCAGGCCTGGGTCGCGGCCGTCACCGCGCGTCGCGAGGCGCTGACGGTCCCCTCGCCGGCCGCCCGCACCGTGGTGCTCGGCCCGCCCCGCGAGGCCGCCGGCGTCTGCCGGTGGCTCGTGTTCCAGCTGCTGCGCCACGCCGTGGCCGCGGACGCCTGCCTCGTGGTGGAGTCCGGCGGATCGTGCCGGTGCTGGTGGGCGGGCGGGACCGGCGGGGCCGTCCTCGTGACCGCTCCCGCGGACGTCGCGCTCGAGGCGGCCTGGGCCGCCTGGACGGCGGGGATC
>NZ_JANQCJ010000309.1:0-421 GCF_024723355.1 Micrococcus sp. HG099
GTCCCGGCGGATCGACGACGGCGGGCGGCAGGTCCTCGACCTCGGCGGGCTGAGCGCGGTGGTGGAGCACCACGGCCGCGCCCACACGCGCACGGACCTCACGGTGCTCGTGCCCGAGGCCGGCGTGCTCTTCGCCGGGGACCTCGTGGAGGAGTCCGGGCCGCCGCAGCACGGCCCGGAGTCGGACCTGGCGGGGTGGCCGGGCGTGCTCGACGCGGTGCTTCGGCGCCTCGAGGCCCCGGCCGCGCGCTCTTCACGGAACGAACCATGCGGTATGGCCCCTACGACCGGGGAGGCAGGAGCCATGCCGCAGGGTTCGTTCCACGGTGAGGTGCGGGTGGTGCCGGGGCACGGCGCGGTGGTGGACGCCGCGTTCGTGCGGGCGCAGCGGGAGGCGCTGGCCGCCGCGCCGCCCGGGTGA
>NZ_JANQCJ010000030.1:0-23119 GCF_024723355.1 Micrococcus sp. HG099
GGCCGGGGCCCCGCGGCCGGCGTGACCGGCGCGTGCCTCGACTCGCGCGTCGTGCGCTCCGGCGACCTCTACGTGGCGCTGCCGGGCGCCCGCTCCCATGGGGCGGACTTCGCCCGGGCCGCGGTCGACGCCGGCGCGGCCGGCGTGCTGACCGACGCCGAGGGCCGCGCGCGGCTCGCGGAGCAGGGCCTGGACGGCTCCGCCGTGATCGAGGTCGACTCGGTGCGCACCGCCGCCGGCGTCGTCGCCGCCCGCGTGTACGGCGGCGGGCAGGACGCCGGGCCCCGCCTGATCGGCATCACGGGCACCAACGGCAAGACGACGACGAGCTTCCTCGCCGCCGCCCTCCTCGAAGCCCTCGACCGCCGCTCCGGCGTCATCGGGACCATCCTCATCCGCGCCGGCGGCCGGGAGGTGCCCTCCACCCTCACGACCCCCGAGTCGACCCAGCTCCACGCCCTCATGGCGCTCATGCGCGAGGAGCAGGTGGACACGGCGGTCATGGAGGTCTCCTCCCACGCCGTGGCCTACCAGCGGATCGCCGGGCTGCGCTACGCGGTGGCCGGCTTCACGAACCTCACGCGGGACCACCTGGACATGCACGGGTCCATGGAGGAGTACTTCGAGGCCAAGGCCGGGCTGTTCGACCCGGAGCGCACTGCCCGCGCCGTCATCACGGTGGACGGCGGCGAGGGCCCGCGCTGGGGCCTGGCCATGGCCCGCGCCGTGCGCACGCCGGTCACCACCCTGGCCCTGGGCCCCGCCGCCCCGCACCCGGGCGCCCTGGCCGAGGAGGACCCGGACTTCCGGGCCGACTGGGAGATCGCCGAGCTGGTCCCGGACGGCCTGGGCCACCGCTTCACGCTGCGCCACGGCGCCACCGGCCGCGCGCTGCGGGCCTCCGTCGGCCTGCCCGGCCGGTTCAATGCGGCCAACGCCGCCCTGGCCGTGCTCCTCGTGCTGCACGCCGTGGGGGAGGAGCACCTCGACGCGCTCGCCGCCGTGCTCGACGTGCCCGCGGGCGAGGGCCCCCTCGCCGCCGCCGTGCCCGGGCGCATGGAGGTCGTGGGCCGGGCCCCGGACGCCGTCGTGGACTTCGCGCACAACCCGGACGGAATGGTGCAGGCGCTGCGCTCCCTCGCCGACGCCCGTGAGGCGGCCGGCCGCTCCGGCCGCACGCTGATCGTCTTCGGCTCCGCCGGGGACCGCGACCGCGAGAAGCGCCCGATCATGGGCGAGATCGCCGCCCGCGCCGCGGACGTGGTGATCGTCACGGACGACACCCCGCACACCGAGGACCCCGCCCCCATCCGCGCGCAGATCCTCGAGGGCGCCCGCGCCGAGGCCGCGCGCCTCCTGCAGGCCGAGGGCCGCACGGTTCTCGTGGAGGAGGTCGCCGACCGGGCCGAGGCCATCCGCCGCGCCGCGGAGCTGGCCGCGCCGCAGGACGGCATCCTCGTGGCCGGCCGCGGACACGAGACCACCATGGACTACGACGGCGAGCTCGTGCCCCTGGACGACCGGCAGGCCCTGCGCGAGGCCCTCGCGGCGCGCGCCGCCGCGGCCTCGCCGCGGGCCTCGGACCCGGGCTCCGGCGCGCCGCGCGGGGGTAAGGTCGACGAGTCATGATCGCTCTCACCGCCGCCCAGATCGCCGAGGCCGTGTCCGGCACGCTCTCGCCCGCCCTCGACCCGCAGACCGTGCTGGTCCACGTCACCCCCGACTCCCGCGAGGTCGCGGCCGAGGGGACCCTCTACGTCGCCAAGCCGGGGGAGCGGGCCGACGGCCACGACTTCATCGACGCCGCCCTGGCCGCCGGCGCCGTCGCCGTGCTCGCCGAGCGACCCACGCAGGCGCCCGACGGCGCCGAGCACCCCTCGATCGTGGTGGAGGACGCGGTCCTGGCCATGGGCGCCCTCGCCCGCGAGGTCGTGCGCCGCATCCGGAAGCACTCGCCGACCACCGTCATCGGCATCACCGGCTCGGCGGGCAAGACCACCACGAAGGACCTGCTGGCCACCCTGCTGGCCACCCAGGGCCCCACCGTGGCGCCCGTGGGCTCCTACAACGGCGAGGTCGGCGTGCCGCTGACCGTCTTCCGGGCCGAGCTCGAGACCCGCTACCTCGTGGTGGAGATGGGCGCGGACCACGTGGGCAACATCGCCTACCTGTGCGACATCGTGCGCCCGGACGTGGGCGTCGTCCTCATGGTGGGCACCGCGCACGCGGGCAGCTTCGGCGGCGTGGCGAACATCGCCGCCACCAAGGGCGAGCTCGCGGAGGCCGTGGGCCCCGAGGGCGCCGTCATCCTCAATCTCGACGACGACCGGGTGGCCGCCATGGTCTCCCGCGCCCAGGCCCCCGTCACCTGGTTCACCGCCGACGAGGCGGGCGCCGCCCGCGCCGCCCAGGACGTCGCCGCCGGGCGCGCCGCCGGCCTCGTCGCCGCGCGCGGGCTGCACGCCGACGACCACGAGCAGGCCGCCTTCGACCTGCAGATCGGCGCCGACGCGGACGCGCCCCGCCACCCGCTCACCTCCGGCCTGACCGGCCTGCACCACGCCCACAACGTGCTCGCCGCTGCCGCCGCTGCCCACGCCGCGGGCATGGCGCCGGCGGACGTCGCCCGGGTCCTGGACGGCCTCGGCCCGACCAGCCGCTTCCGCATGGAGCGCACGGACCGGCCGGACGGCGTCACGATCATCAACGACGCCTACAACGCCAACCCCGAGTCCATGCGCGCCGCCCTGCGCACCCTGGCCACCCTGGGCCGCTCCAGCGGCCGGCGCACCTGGGCCGTGCTCGGCGAGATGCTCGAGCTCGGGGACGCGCGCGTGCGCGAGCACACCCTCGTGGGCGAGTCCGTCGTGCGGCTGAACATCGCCCAGCTCCTCGTGGTGGGGGCCGGGGCCCGGCCCCTCTACATCGGCGCCCTCAACGAGGGCAGCTGGGGGGACGAGGCCCACTTCGTCGAGGACGCGGCGCAGGCCGAGGAGTTCCTCGCCGAGCACCTCGCCCCGGGCGACCTGGTCCTCGTGAAGTCCTCCAACGGCGTCGGGCTGGCCGCCCTCGGCGAGCGCCTCGCCACGGCCGGGGCCTCCGACCCCGCCCCCGCCCCGTCCGCCTCCCCGAAGGAGTCCCGACCGTGATCGGACTGCTCATCGGCGGCGTGCTCGGCCTGGTCCTCTCGGCCGCCGGCACCCCGCTGTTCATCCGGTTCCTCGTCAAGCGGGGGTACGGCCAGTTCGTCCGCGACGACGGCCCCACCACTCATAAGACCAAGCGAGGCACGCCCACCATGGGCGGCGCGGTCATCATCGGCGCGATGGTGCTCGCCTACCTGCTGACCCACGGCATCCTGGCCCTGCTGGGAGTGGGCTTTGGCGGGCCGACGGCGTCCGGGCTGATCCTGCTGTTCCTCACCGTGGGCATGGCGTTCGTCGGGTTCGTGGACGACTTCACCAAGATCACCAAGCAGCAGTCGCTCGGCCTCACCCCGCGCGGCAAGATCATCCTGCAGGGGCTGATCGGCACGGCGTTCGCCGTCCTCGCCCTGAACTTCCCGGACGGCAGGGGGCTGACCCCGGCCTCGACCGCCATCTCCTTCGCCCGCGACGTGCCGTGGCTGGACCTGGCCTTCGCCGGCCCCGTGGTGGGGCTGATCCTCTTCGTGATCTGGTCCAACCTCATCACCACCGCCACCACCAACGCCGTCAACCTCACGGACGGCCTCGACGGCCTGGCCACCGGCGCCACCGCCATGATCACCGGCGCCTACGTGCTGATCTCCATCTTCCAGTCCAGCCAGGCCTGCTCCCTCGTGGACGAGCCGGGCTGCTACGAGGTCCGCGACCCCATGGACCTCGCCCTCCTCGGCGCAATCCTCACCGGCTCCCTGCTGGGCTTCCTGTGGTGGAACACCTCGCCCGCGAAGATCTTCATGGGCGACACCGGCTCCCTCGGACTCGGCGGCGCGCTCGCCGGCTTCGCGATCCTCTCCCGCACGGAGCTGCTCGTGGTGCTCCTGGCTGGCCTGATGGTCGCCATCACCGTCTCCGTGATCGTCCAGGTGGGCTGGTTCCGGATCTCCGGCGGCAAGCGCGTGTTCCTCATGGCGCCGCTGCAGCACCACTTCGAGCTCAAGGGCTGGGCCGAGGTGACCGTGGTGGTCCGCTTCTGGCTCGTGTCCCTGATGTGCGTCACCGCCGGGCTCGCCGTGTTCTACGGCGAGTGGATCGTGCGCCAGGGCGGCCTCGCGGGGGTGACCCCGTGAGCGCCTCCGAGAACTCCGCCCTCGCGCCGGTGCGCCGCCCGCTCGCCGACACCGGGCGCACCGCCACGCTGACCTCCTGGGACGCCGAGGGCTGGGCGGGCCTGCGCGTCGTCGTCGCCGGCCTGGGCGTCACCGGGTTCTCGGTGGCGGACACGCTGGCCGAGCTGGGCGCCGTCGTCGTGGTCGTGGACGGCAACGACGGCCCCGAGAACCAGGCGCGCGCCGAGACCCTGCGGATCGTGGGGGTGCACGAGGTCCTCCTGGACGCCGCGGCCACGCGATCCCTGCCCGAGGTCGACGGCGCCCCCGCCGAGCTCGTGGTGACCTCCCCGGGCTGGCGCCCGGACCAGCCGCTGCTGATGGCCGCGCACGCCGCCGGCCTGCCGATCTGGTCGGACGTGGAGCTGGCCTGGCGGGTGCGCGAGCGCGCCGACCGGCCGACCGCCGACTGGGTGTGCCTGACCGGCACCAACGGCAAGACCACCACGGTGACCATGGTCGAGGCGATCCTGCGGGCGGACGGACGCCGGGCGATCGCGTGCGGCAACGTCGGCACCCCCGTGCTCGACGCCATCCGCGACCCCGAGGGCTACGACGTCCTCGCCCTCGAGCTCTCCAGCTTCCAGCTGCACTGGACCCACCGCGTCGCCCCGGCCTCGTCGGCGGTGCTCAACCTGGCCGAGGACCACGTCGACTGGCACGGCTCCATGGAGGAGTACGCCGCGGCGAAGGGCAAGGTGTACGAGAACACCCGCGTGGCCTGCGTCTTCAACGAGCACGACCCCGTGACCCGCACGCTCGTGGAGCGGGCGGACGTCCAAGAGGGCTGCCGGGCCGTCGGGTTCACCACCGACACCCCGGGCCTGTCCGACGTCGGCGTCGTGGACGGGATCCTCGTGGACCGCGCCTTCACCGAGAACCGGCGCCACGAGGCGATCGCCCTCGCCGAGCGCGCCGACCTCGGCCCCGTGGCCCCGCGGCACACCATGGCCAACGCGGCCGCCGCGGCCGCGCTCACCCGCGCCGTCGGCGTCGCGCCGACCGCCGTGGCCGAGGGCCTGCGCTCCTGCGACCGCGGCGAGCACCGCATCCAGCTCGTGGCGACCTCCCGCGACGTCATGTGGGTCAACGACTCCAAGGCCACCAACCCGCACGCCGCCGACGCTTCGCTGGCCGCCTTCACCTCCGTGGTGTGGATCGCCGGCGGGCTGCCCAAGGGCGTCACCTACGAGGAGCTCGTGGGCGCCCACGCCCACCGCCTGCGCGCCGTGGTCCTGCTCGGGACGGACGCCTCCGCCCTGCGCTCGGCCCTGGCCGCGCACGCCCCGGACGTGCCCGTCCATGCCCCGCTGGCGGACGCCGACGGGACGGGCCCGGCCGACGGCGCCGCCGTGATGGCCGAGGCCGTGCGCGTGGCCGACGGGCTCGCCCGCCCCGGCGACACCGTCCTCATGGCCCCCGCGGCCGCCTCCATGGACCAGTTCCGCTCCTACGCCCAGCGCGGCGAGGCGTTCATCGACGCCGTCGCCGCCCTGATGCGCGAGCACGGCTGGGACACGGACGCCGGCACCGCCGCCCCCTGACCCCGCCCGACCGAACCCGACCGTCCGACCGCCGCCCCGCTTCCCCCGTGAGGAGGACCATGTCCCCGACCGAGCTGCATCCGGTCCGCACGCCGGCGGACGAGGAGGAGACCGAGGCGCGCTCGCGCCCGCTGCAGCGGCTGTGGCGGCTCGTGGAGGGCCGCCGCGCCCTGGACCTGTCCGTCCTGCTCATCGGCGGCAGCACCTTCCTGCTGACGGCGCTGGGCCTGGTGATGGTGCTCTCCTCCTCGTCCGTGGAGGCGATCGGCACCGGCGGCGGCTCCTACGGGCTGTTCCTGCGCCAGACCATGTGGGCGGTCGCCGGCCTGGCGGCCCTGCTCCTCTTTTCGCGCCTGCCTATCGGCTGGATCAAGGCCCTCGCATGGCCCGCGTTCGGGCTGGCGGTGGTGCTGCTCTCCCTCGTGGCGTTCACCCCGCTGGGCGTCACGGTGGGCGGCAACACCAACTGGCTGGGGATCGGCGGGTTCCGCATGCAGCCCTCCGAGGCCGCGAAGCTGGCGCTGGCCCTGTGGGCGGCGGCCGTCCTGGAGCGCAAGCACCGGCTGGTCACGCAGGTGCGGCACGCGCTCGTGCCCGTGCTGCCCGGCGGCCTGCTGCTGATCGGGCTCGTGATGGCGGGCAGCGACCTCGGCACGGCCATCATCCTGGCCCTCGTGCTCGCGGCGGTGCTCTTCGTGGCCGGCACCCACCGCGGGGTGTTCATCGCCTTCTCCGCCGTGACCGTCGTGGGCGCGATCGCCCTGACGCTGCTGGCCCCGCACCGCATGGTCCGCGTGCAGGCCTGGCTGGGCGACTGCTCGGACGCCTCGGACCCCTGTTTCCAGCCGGACCACGGCATGTACGCGCTCGCCTCGGGCGGCTGGTGGGGCGCCGGCCTGGGGCAGTCCCGCCAGAAGTGGAGCTACATCCCCGAGGCGGAGAACGACTTCATCTTCACCATCCTCGGCGAGGAACTCGGGCTCGTGGGCACGCTCGGCGTCCTGCTGGCCTACCTGGCCCTGGCCGTGGGCATGTACCGCGTGGCCGCGGGCACCACGTCCCCGTTCATCCGGCTGGCCACGTGGGGCATCATGGCCTGGCTCGTGGGCCAGGCGTTCGTGAACATCGCCATGGTCTCGGGCGTCATCCCCGTGGTGGGCGTGCCGCTGCCGTTCATCTCCTATGGTGGTTCCGCGCTGACCCTGTCCCTGACCGCGGTGGGCATCGTGCTGGCCTTCGCCCGCCACGAGCGCCGCCGCGCCGAGGAGCCGGACGCCCGCCCGGACGCGGACGACCCGGACACCGACCCGCTCCCCGTGATCCCCGCCCCTGCATCCCAGGAGTCCTGATGCCGCAGACCCCCGATCCCGCCCGAGAGCTGCGCGTGGTGCTCGCCGGCGGCGGCACCGCCGGCCACATCTCGCCCATGCTCGCCATCGCCCGCGCCCTCGAGTCCGATGACGCCGGCCCGGTGCGGTGCACCATGGTCGGCACGGCCTCCGGGATGGAGACCCGCCTCGTCCCCGAGGCCGGCTACGAGTTGGACCTGATCGAGCGCGTCCCGATGCCGCGCCGACCCTCGATGGACGTCGTGCGCTTCCCGGCCCGGATGCGGGCCGCCGTCGCCGCCGCCGGCCGCATCCTGGCCGCGCGCCGGGCGGACGTCGTCGTGGGCGTGGGCGGCTACGTCGCCACCCCCGTGTACCTGGCGGCCTTCCGCGCCGGCGTGCCCGTGGTGGTGCACGAGGCCAACGCGCGCCCGGGCCTGGCCAACCGCATCGGCGCCCTGCGCGCGGCCCACGTGGGCACCGCGCTGCCGGACACCCGCCTGCGCGGCGCGCGCTGGGTGGGCATGCCGATGCGCCCGGAGATCTCGGGGCTGGACCGCGCGGCGCAGCGCCGGGCGGCCCGCGCGGCCCTCGGCCTGGACCCGGAGCGCACCACCGTGGTGGTCACCGGCGGCAGCTCGGGCGCGCTGGCCGTGAACCGCACCGTCCGCGACTCCCTCGACGACCTGCTCGGCGCCGGCCTGCAGGTGTTCCACCTGACCGGCCGGGACAAGGCCCTCACCGAGGCCGACGGCACCCCGCTGCGGCGCGAGGGCTACGTCCAGCGCGAGTACCTGGACGGCATGGAGCAGGCCTACGCCGCCGCGGACCTCCTCGTGGCCCGCTCCGGCGCGGGCACCGTGTGCGAGGTCTCCGCGGTCGGTCTGCCGGCCGTGTACGTCCCCCTGCCCATCGGCAACGGCGAGCAGGCGCTCAACGCCCGCCCCGTGGTCGAGGCGGAGGGCGCCCTGATGGTCCGGGACGACGCCTTCGGGCGCGCCTGGGTGCAGCGGCAGCTGATCCCGCTCGCCACCGACCCGGAGCGCCTGGCGCGCATGGGCGAGGCGGCCGCGCGCTTCGGCGTGCGGGACGCGGACGTGACCATGGCCGGCCTCGTGCGGTCGGCCGCCGAGGAAGGAGCCCGGTGATGAGCCGAGACGAGTCGACCCGCCCCGCGGCCGAGGGCCGCTTCGACGAGCTGGGCCGCGTGCACCTGCTGGGGATCGGGGGCGTCGGCGTGTCCGGCGTGGCCCGCATCCTGCAGGACCAGGGCGTGGCCGTCTCCGGCTCCGACGCCAAGGACCTGCCGGTGATGCGCGAGCTCGCCGCCGCCGGGGCGCGGATCACCGTGGGCTACGACGCCGCCCACCTGGGCGAGGACGTCACCACGGTGATCGCCTCCTCGATCGCCGGCCCCGGCAACCCCGAGCACGACGCCGCGGTGGCCCGCGGCCTGCGGGTGCTGCACCGCTCGGAGGGGCTCGCCCTGGCCATGCGCGGACACCGGGTGCTCGCGGTGGCCGGCACGCACGGCAAGACCACGACCTCCTCGATGGCGGCCATGGCGTTCGCCTCGGCCGGCTGGGACCCGACGTTCGCCGTCGGCGCCGCCGTGGCCGGCCTGGGCACGAACGCCCGCGCTGGACGGGGGGAGTGGTTCATCGCCGAGGCCGACGAGTCGGACGGCACGCTGGTCAACTACCCGACCACGATCGCGGTGGTCACCACCGTGGAGGCCGACCACCTCGACCACTACGGCACCGAGGAGGCCGTCCACCAGGTGTTCCGCGACTTCGCGGCGGGCCTGCCGGACGCCGCGTCCGGCGGCGTCCTCGTGGCCTGCCTCGACGACGACGGCGCGGCCGGCCTCGCCGCCTGGGCCCGCGAGCACGCCGCGGCGCGGGTGCTCACCTACGGCACCGGCCCCCGGGACGGCGTGGCGCCCGACCTGCTGGTGACCGACCTCGCCGTGGAACCGGGGGAGTCCGGCGTGGGCCAGCGCGCCACGTTGCGCCTGGCCTCCGGGCCAAAGGCGACGCTCCACCTGCAGGTCCCGGGCCGCCACAACGCCTTGAACGCGGCGGCCGTGGCGCTGGCCGCCGTGCAGGCCGGCATGGGGTTCGAGGACGCCGTGCGCGGGCTCGAGGCGTTCCGCGGCACCGCGCGCCGCTTCGAGTTCCGCGGCGCCGGACGCGGGGTCAAGGTGTTCGACGACTACGCCCACCACCCGACCGAGGTGACGGCGGCGGTCTCCGCCGGCCGCGCCGTGGCCGGCGACGGGCGGGTGCACGTGCTGTTCCAGCCGCACCTGTTCTCCCGGACCCGCGAGTTCGCCGCCGAGTTCGCCGCGGCGCTGTCCGCAGCGGACGTGGTGCGCGTGCTGCCCGTGTACGCCGCGCGGGAGGAGCCCATGGAGGGCGTCGACTCCTCCCTCATCGCCGGCCGACTGACCACCGCCGCCGACGCGGACCGCGCGGTGGCCGAGGACCGGGCCGCCGCCGTCCGCGAGCTGGCCGCCGGCGCCGAGCGCCTGGACCAGGCCGAGGCCGACCTCGCCACCGGGCGCACCGAGCTGGAGGACGGCCGCGTCGCCGCCGAGCGCGGCGAGCGCAGCCTCGCCCTCGTGGCGGGCTACCGGTCTGTGTCCGAGGACGGCAGCACCGCCGTCGGGATCGTGTCCTTCTCCCAGCCCTCCCTGGACGTGACCGCCGAGGAGAAGGAGGCCGTCACCGGCGCCCTCACCGGCGCGGACATCGACGGCGTGGCCGTGCACCCCTCCCAGGAGCTCAACGCCACCGTGCCCTCCATCCTGGGCCCGGGCGAGGTCGTGGGCCTGATCGTCGCGGCCATCGTGCTCGTGGTCATGCTCGGCACCCTCGTCGGCGCGGGCCTGCCGCTGGTCAACGCGCTCGTGGGCGTGGGCGTCGGCGCCGCCGGCGCGCTCGCGTTCTCCTCCATGGTCGAGATGATCTCGGTGACCCCCGTGCTCGGCGTGATGCTGGGCCTCGCCGTGGGCATCGACTACGCGCTGTTCATCGTCAACCGGCACCGCCAGGAGCTCAAGCGCGGCACCGCGCTGCACGAGGCGATCGCCCTGGCCAACGGCACGTCCGGCAACGCCGTGGTGTTCGCGGGCATCACCGTGATCATCGCCCTCGTGGCCCTGAACGTCACCGGCATCGGCTTCCTCGGGCTGATGGGCACCGTGGGCGCGGTCTGCGTCGCCGTGGCCGTGCTGGTGGCCGTCACCCTGACCCCGGCCCTGCTCTCGCTGGCCGGGACGCGGATCCTCTCGAAGAAGGAGCGGGCCCGCCTCGCGGACGAGGGCCCTGCCTCCGCCGCCGAGGGCTCCGCCGCCGTGCGTCGCGCCGGGCGCCGTTCGACCATGTCCACCCCGGCCGCGATCGCCTCGGCCCTGGCGGCCGTCGCCCTGCTGGTGCTCGTGGCCCTGCCGTTCGGCTCGATGCGCCTGGGCCTGCCGGACGGCGGGTCCGAGCCGGAGGGCTCCGACTCGCAGGTGGCGTACGAGCTCACCGCCGAGAAGTTCGGCGAGGGCTACAACGGCCCGCTCGTGGTGACCGTGGACCTGCCCGCCGGCCTGGACGAGGACGCGGCCGAGGACGCCCGCCTGGCGGTGGGCGAGCAGTTCGCCGACCTCGAGCACGCGCACGCCGTGGTGCCCGCGGGCTTCAACGAGGACCGCACCGTCACCATGTTCCAGGTGCTGCCCGAGGAGGGCCCGAACGCCGTCTCCACCGAGGAGCTGGTGCGCGAGCTGCGCGCCACCGAGCCGGCCGGCGAGGCCTCCAACCTGGGTGTGGCCGGCATGACCAGCGGGTTCATCGACGTCTCGGAGAAGCTCTCCGACGCCCTGCCCCTCTACCTGGGCGTGGTGGTGGGCCTGTCCCTGCTGATCATGGTGCTGGTGTTCCGCTCGATCCTGGTGCCGCTGATCGCCACCGGCGGGTTCGTGCTCTCCGTGTTCGCCGCCATGGGCGGCGTGGTGGCCATCTACCAGTGGGGCTGGCTCGGCTCGGTGTTCGGGGTCCACAACCCCGGCCCCGTGCTCAGCTTCCTGCCGACCATCATGATCGGCGTGCTGTTCGGCCTGGCCATGGACTACCAGCTGTTCATCGCCTCCGGCATGCGCGAGGCCTACGCCCACGGCCTGCCCGCCCGCCAGGCCGTGCTGACCGGCCTGCGCTCGGGCCGCGCCGTCGTGATCGCCGCGGCGATCATCATGATCTCCGTGTTCGGCGGGTTCATCTTCGCCCACGACGCGATGATCCGCCCGATCGGCTTCGGCCTGGCCTTCGGCGTGCTGCTGGACGCGTTCGTGGTGCGCCTGCTCCTGATGCCGGCGCTGATGCACCTGCTCGGCGAGAAGGCGTGGTGGCTGCCGCGCTGGCTCGACCGGATCATGCCGGACGTGGACGTGGAGGGCGCCCAGCTCGAGCGCGGCCACGCCCCCGCCGCCGAGGCCGCGTCCGCCCCGGCTCCCGAGGCCGGCCGCACCCCGGCCGTCGACGGCGGCGCGCACCGGGCCTGAGCGCGCCCGACCGCGCGGGACACCGCCGCCCCCGGCCACTGCGGCCGGGGGCGGCGGACTATCCTGGGCGCATGTCCCCCACCCCGTTCTCCCCCTCCCCCGGCGAGCCCGTCCTCGTGCTGCTCGAGGCCGGCGCGGACGGCGCCCGCCTGCCCCGCGTGGCCGACCCCGCCGTCCCGCACCTGCGCGTGAGCGACCAGGGCGTCACGCGCGGCGACGGCCTGTTCGAGACCGCGCTCGCCGTCGCGGACGAGGCCGGGGTGCTGCGGATGCGCAAGCTCGGCGCCCACCTGGGGCGCCTGGCCTCCTCGGCCGCCGCCCTGCAGCTGCCGGCGCCGAGCGCCGCGGCGTGGGAGGCCGCCGTCGAGCGGGGCCTGCAGGCCTTCACCGCGGCCAACGACGTGGCCGCCGGGGACCGCCTCTCCGTGCGCCTGACCGTCACCCGCGGGCCCGAGGCCGCGCCCGGCGCCCTGCCCCAGCCCTCCGCCTGGGCGCTGCTCAGCCCCGCCCCCGCCGTCGAGGACGAGGAGCGCCGCACCGGGCTGCGCGTGCTCCTGCTGGACCGCGGCCTGGACTCCCGGGCGCCGGAGCGCTCCCCGTGGCTGCTCACGGGCGCCAAGACCCTCTCCTACGCCGTGAACATGGCCGCGCTGCGCTACGCGCGGGCCCACGGCGCGGACGACGTGGTGTTCACCAGCGCGGACGGCTACCTGCTCGAGGGCCCCACCTCCACCGTGCTGATCGTGCGCACGGGCGTGGACGGCACCCGCCGGCTGCTCACCCCACTGCGCCAGAAGGGCATCCTCGCGGGCACCTCGCAGGCGGTCATCTTCGCCGCCGCCGGCGCGGCCGGCTGGGAGCTGGGCTACGGCCCGCTCGTCCCCGCGGACCTGGAGGGCGCCGACGGCGTCTGGCTGGTCTCCTCCGTGCGCGGCGTCCTGCCCGTGCGCGCCGTGGACGGCGTGGAGATCCCCGTGGACCACGCGCTCACCCTCGAGCTGCAGGCCCACCTCGACGCCGACGGCGACCCCGGCGCCCACGTGGCCGGCGACCCCGCCCCGACCGCGGGATAGGCTGGACGGGGCCCGCCCGGCATCGCCGGCCGCGGTCCCAGACCGACTCGCGACCCCCACGAACACGGAAGGCCCACCATGAACACGCTCGCCCAGAAGGCCCTGTCGACCGGCATCACGCTGGTGGGCGGCATCATCGGCTCCCGCGTGGTGGCCGGCGGCTGGAAGCTCGTCACCGGCCACGACGCCCCGGACGACGCCGCCGACGAGACGCTGCCGATCGTCGAGGCCCTGTCCTTCGCCTTCATCTCCGCGGGCGTCGCCGCCATCCTGAAGGTGGCCGGCCAGCGCGGTGCCGGCGCCGCGATCCGCAAGGTCACCGAGTCCGCCGCGCACCGCGTGGACAACGAGGTCTGAGCCGCACCCGGCCCCCGCACGACGACGGCCGCCGCCCGGACTGCTCCGGACGGCGGCCGTCGTGCTCTCTGCCGCGGTGTGCGGGCCGGTGCGCTCAGCGGCGCCGGCGGCGCCGCGACTCCGGGGAGCGCGGATCCAGCTCCGGCGCGGGCTCGACCCGGCGGGCGACGGCGGCCAGCTCGTCCCGGTGCAGCAGCTCGCGGCGGGCGTGCTTGGTGCGGTAGGCGGTGCGGCCCACCAGGTGCGAGGCCACGGGGGCCGTCACCATCTGGGTCACCCATGCCAGGAACAGCACGGGCAGCCACGGCCAGGACTCCCAGGCGATCGCCAGGCCGGCGAGCATGAGCATCAGACCCAGGACCTGGGGCTTGGCCGAGGCGTGCATGCGGGCCAGCAGGTCCGGCAGCAGGAGCAGGCCCACGCCGGCCACGAGCGTGAAGAACGCGCCGGACACCAGCAGCGCGGCGGAGAGCCAGTCCAGGAACGTCGCGGTCTCGGTCATCGTCCCTCCTCCCCGCCGGGCACGTCGGAGGTGCCGGGCACGCGCGCCTGGTCCTCCATGGAGTGGTCGGGCCGCCGGTCCTCGACGAAGCGGGCCACGGTCACCGAGCCCACGAAGCCGACGGTGGCCGCCAGCACCACGAGCACCACGTTGTCCGTGTGGCGGCGCACGGCCATGTCCAGGATGAGCCCGGAGGAGAGCACCACGAGCAGCACGTCCGTGGCGATCGCACGGTCCAGCAGGGACGGCCCGCGGACGATCCGGTAGAGCGCGCCGAGGGCGCCGACGAACAGCAGCGTCCCGGCGATCCAGGCGGCCAGGTGGAACGGGTCCGTCATGCGCCCTCCTTCGCGTGGTCGGCGGTGTCTCCGATGGGGGCGGTGCCCCCCGGCCGCGGGGCGGCGGGGCGCCGACGCTCGGCCGACTCCTCCTCCGGCGGGGCCGTGTCCGGGTACCGGTGGACCAGCTCGAGGTCCTCCCGGGTGCCGACCGCCTTGATGATGCCGGCCTCGACGCGAAGCGCCTTGGCGCGGAAGTCCTCGATGTCCTCGTCCGTGGTGGCGTCCAGCACGTGGAGGTAGAGGATGGACCGGGCCCGATCGACGTCGAGGACGATCGAGCCGGGGACCAGGGCCAGGGCGTGGCTGACCAGGGTGATGACGAGGTCGTCGTGGCTGCGCAGCCGCACCCCCACGATCGAGCTGCGCGCCGCCCGCCCGCGCAGCAGCACCACCTTGGACACCTCGACCGAGGAGCGCACCACGTCCCCGAGGAACTGGGAGGTGAACACGAGGAACCACCACGGGTTCAGGCGGCCGCTGAAGGGGATGCGCGGCATGGGGAACAGCACCATGACGAGCAGCGAGAAGGCCAGGCCGGCGAGCGCCACGTGCAGGGAGTAGTCCTCCCACACGGCGCACCACAGCAGCACGAGCACCGCGATCAGGGGCCACTGGCCCACCATGTCCCGGAAGCGGTGCGGACGCGCCGGACGCGCCGCGTCGGCGGCGTCGCGCGCGGGGTCAGTGCCGGGCATCGTGCACCTCCGTCGGATCGTGGCTGAGGGTCTCGGCGGCGCGCTCGGCGGCGGCCTCGTCGAGCACGCTCGCGATGTATGGCGTGCGGTCCAGCATGTCCGTGGCGGCCGCGTCGGCGAGGTCGAACAGCGGGCCGGCCAGGACCGTGAAGGCCAGCGTCATGACCACCAGGGCAGCCGTGGGCAGCACGAGGCCCGGCTCGAGGCGTCGCGGGCGCAGGCCGCGGTCGATGGTCCGCTCGTAGGCGGCCACCAGCTGGGCGGGCGGGTGCTCCACGTCCTCCACCTTGCGCCAGAACGCACGGGTCCACACGCGCACCACCACGAGCAGGGTGAGCAGGGAGGCCAGCAGGGACACGCCCACGAGCGTGTAGGACAGGCCGGTGCCCTGCTCCACGCCGCCGCGCAGCAGGCCCACCTTGCCCAGGAAGCCGGACAACGGCGGGATGCCGCCGAGGTTGAGCGCGGGGATCAGGAACAGGACGCTGACGAACGGGGAGACCTTGGCCAGCGAGCCCAGGCGGTCGATGTTGGCGGTGCCCGCCCGGTTCTCGATCAGGCCCGTGACCAGGAAGAGCGCCGTCTGCACGGTGATGTGGTGGCCCACGTAGAACACGGTGGCGGCCAGGCCCATCTGCGTGGCCAGCCCCAGGCCGAAGATCATGTAGCCGATGTGCGAGACCAGGATGAAGGAGAGGATGCGCTTGATGTCCGTCTGGGCCAGCGCGCCGAGGACGCCCACCACCATGGTCAGCGCCGCCACCACCAAGAGCAGGGCGTTGACGTGCTCGCCGGGGAACAGCAGGGTCTCCGTGCGGATCATGGCGTAGACGCCCACCTTGGTGAGCAGGCCCGCGAACACCGCGGTGACGGGCGCGGGGGCCGTGGGGTAGGAGTCCGGCAGCCAGAAGGAGAGCGGGAAGACCGCCGCCTTGATGCCGAAGCCCACGAGCAGCAGCACGTGCAGCACCATCTGCACGTCGCTGGGCAGCTCGCCGAGCTTCACGGCCAGGTCCGCCATGTTCACGGTGCCCGTGGCGGCGTAGACCATGGCGATGGCGATCAGGAACACCACGGAGGAGACCACGGAGACCACCACGTAGGTGACGCCCGCGCGGATCCGCTGGGCCGTGCCGCCCATGGTGAGCAGCACGTAGGAGGCGGTCAGCAGGATCTCGAAGCCCACGTAGAGGTTGAAGAGGTCGCCGGCCAGGAACGCGTTGGACACGCCCGCCACGAGGATCAGGAACGTGGGGTGGAAGATCGAGACCGGCCCGCCCTCGTCCCGGTTCACCATGCCCTGCGCGGACGCGTAGAGGAGCACCGCGAGGGTGATCAGCGCGGAGACCACCAGCATGAGGGCCGAGAGCCGGTCCACCACGAGCGTGATGCCCAGCGGCGCGGGCCAGCCGCCCACGTGCACCGAGGCGACGCCGCCCTCCCAGACCGCCGCGAGCAGCAGGCAGTTGAGCAGCAGGGTGAGCACGAGCGCGGTGACCGTGACCACGACCTGCGCGCGCGGGCGGCGCACCAGCATGAACGTCACGGCCGCGCCCAGCACGGGCATCATGACGGCCAGCGGGGCCAGGTCGGTCATGGGGACGGAGCCGATGCTCATGCGCGCTCGCCCCCCTCGGGGCGGCGGCCGCGGGCGGCCTCCCGCGATCCGGCGGCGGTCGGCGGGGCGGGGATGGCGTGCTGCACCTGCGGACGGGCCTCCGTCGTGTGCTCGTAGTGGGCGTTGGGGTCGGTGGAGTCGTCCATGAACTCGGAGTGCTCCTCCACCAGCTCGGAGTCGTCCTCGGCGTCCCAGGCGCCCTGGCGGGCGATCTTGACGTCCTCCGCGTCCACCTCGACCTCGTCCTCGCGGCTGATCAGCCAGGAGCGGTAGATCATGGCCGTGAGGAACGCTGTGATGGCGAAGCCGATAACGATCGCGGTGAGGATCAGCGCCTGGGGCAGGGTGTCCGCGTACTCGTGCGGGTCCCGGCCGCGCACGAACAGCGGGGCCAGGCCGACGCCGCCGGAGGCGAGGAACAGCAGCATGATGGCGCCGTTGTTGATCAGCATGATCCCCAGCAGGATGCGGGTCAGGGTGCGCTCGAGCACCAGGTAGATCCCCCCGGCGAACATCACGCCCATCGCCAGGAGCAGGGCCAGGTCGACGGTCATCATCGGGCGGCCTCCTGGGCGTCGGGGGTGGACGGGGTGGGCATGCGCGGATGACGACGGCGGGCCGCGGCGCGCAGGCGGGCGCGGCGGGCCTCCTCGCCCCGGCGGTCCACCTCGCCGCCGAGCGAGCGCAGCACGTCGATCACGAGCCCGACCACCACGAGGTACACGCCGATGTCGAACGCCGTGGCCGAGACCAGCTTGAGGGCGTCGCCGAACAGCGGCAGGTCGGTGAACTCCACCACGTAGGACTGCAGGATCTGCCCGCCGAAGAAGAGCGGGGCGATCCCGGTGAGCGTGGCGATCGCCAGGCCCAGGCCGATCATGGGCCCGGCCGGGATCACGGAGGCCTCCTGCAGCTCGTACCGGCCGCCGGCGAGGAAGCGCAGCGTGAGGGCCAGGCCGGCGAGCAGGCCGCCGGCGAAGCCGCCGCCGGGGGTGTTGTGCCCGGCCAGCAGCAGGTAGACGGAGAGCAGCATCATGATCGGGAACATGAAGCGGGTGACGACCTCGAGGATGATCGAGCGCCGCTCGGGGGCCATCGTGTGGCCGGCCACGAGCCACTGGCCGTCGCGGTCGTCCACGGCGAAGCTGCGCACCACGGACAGCTCGCGGCTGCCCAGCGCGGAGTCGGCGCCGAAGGCGCCGACGGAGCCGGGGGCGACGTCGTGGATGCTGCGGGTGCGCCCGTCGCGGTGCTGCAGGAAGATCAGGGAGGCCACGCCGGTGGCGGCGGCGGCCAGCACGGTGATCTCGCCCCACGTGTCCCACGCTCGGATGTCCACGAGGGTGACGTTCACGGCGTTGGTGCCGTAGCCGTCCGTGTAGGCGAGCTCCGGCATGGGCAGCGAGATGCGCTCGGCGGTGCGGGCGGCCAGCGCGGTGGCGGCGATCCACATCATGGTCAGCGCGAACCCGACGGCCACGGCCAGGCGGCCCAGCCGCCGCGAGCCGGCGCGGCGGTCGTACCAGTCCGGCGGCAGCACGCGCAGGCCCAGGATGAGGGTGACCAGGATGATGGTCTCCACGAGCACCTGGGTGATGGCGAGGTCCGGGGCGCCGCGCAGGGCGAACAGGGCGGCGGCGCCGTAGCCGGTCACGGACACCAGCATGATCGCCTTGAAGCGGCGGCGGGCGCGGACGGCGAACACGGTGGCGACGGCGATGATCGCCACGATCAGCAGCTGCGCCGGGGTCTCGAACCAGATCAGGTCCGCGGCCAGGAACGAGGTGGCCAGCGGGCGCTCGGCCCGGCCCACCGGGAAGAGCAGGAACGCGGCCGGCAGCAGGAACGCCGTCGCCAGGATGATGCCCAGGTAGCGGCGCAGCGAGCCGGTCTGGGTGCGGCCCGTGACCCACACGGCCGTCTCGTCCACGTAGCCGGTGAGCCGGCGGTACCCGCGGGCGGCGTCCAGGGGGGACTCGGTGTGCTCCTGGAGGGCCTCGAACGGGCGGCGGGCGAGGGCGAGCAGCGCGCCGAGCACCCAGGTCCCCGCGGAGAGGGCGAGGATGGGCGTCCAGCCGTGCCACAGGGCCAGGTAGGCCGGCTTCTCCGCCGGGTCCAGCGGCGGCAGGGAGCCCGTGTGGGCGGTGATGATCCCCTCCACCGGGCCGGGCAGGAATGCGAGCACCAGGCCGGCGAGCGCGAGCAGCGCGGCCGGGGCCAGCTCGAGCGTGGTGACGCGGGTGTGGAACTGCGTCTCCGGCACCGTCTCGCCCGCCTCGTCCCGCTTGACGGCGAAGCAGCCCCAGAGGAAGCGCCACGTGTAGGCGAAGGTGAGCACCGAGCCCAGGGCCATGACCACGAGCGGGGTCCAGGCCCACACGCCGCCGTGGGCGGCCCCGTGGGCGGCCAGCGACTCGAGCACGGACTCCTTGGCCACGAAGCCGAACAGCGGGGGCAGCCCAGCCATGGACAGCCCCGCCGCCACGGCGACGGCGGCCAGGACCGGATGGCGGCGCCCGATGCCGGAGAGCTGGCGCAGGTCGCGGGTGCCGGCCTCATGGTCGATGATGCCGACGATCATGAACAGCGGCGCCTTGAACACCGCGTGGGCCAGGAGCATGGCGAGCCCGGCCATCGCCGCGTCCCGGGTGCCCAGGCCGTTGGCCACCATGAGGAAGCCGAGCTGGGAGACCGTGCCGTAGGCGAGCACGAGCTTGACGTCCGTCTGCCGCAGGGCGCGCCATCCGCCGAGCACCAGGGTCCACAGGCCGACGCCGAGCACCAGGACCTGCCAGGACGTGAGGGCGTGGAACTCCGGGGCCAGGCGGGCCACGAGGAACACGCCGGCCTTCACCATGGCCGCCGCGTGCAGGTACGCGGACACGGGGGTGGGCGCGGCCATGGCGGCCGGGAGCCAGAAGTGGAACGGCGCCTGGGCCGACTTGGTCAGGGCGCCGATCAGCACGAGCGCGACGGCGACCTCGAGCAGCCCGCGCATCCCGGGGTCCGCCATGAGGGCCGGGGCCGCCTCGAGGACGCCGGAGATCCGCCAGGAGCCGGAGACGTGGGCCAGCATGATGAGGCCGGCGAGCATGGCCAGGCCGCCGAACGTGGTGACGATCAGGGCGGTGATGGCGGAGCGGCGGGCGAAGATGCGGTGGCCCGAGTAGCCGATCAGCAGGAAGGACAGGACCGAGGTGATCTCCCAGAAGGTGTAGAGCACCATGAGGTCGTCCGTGGTCACCAGGCCGAACATCGCGCCGGCGAAGGCCAGCAGCTGGCCGCCGAACACCGCGTTGCGCGGCTCGTGCTCGCGGAAGTAGCGGGCGCAGTACGCCAGCACCAGCGCGCCGACGCCCAGCACGATCAGGGACATGAACGCGGCCAGCACGTCCATGCGGAAGGCGAGCTCGATGTCCAGGTACGGCACCCACGGCACGCTGCGGTCCAGGTGGGCCGCGGAGGCCGGGATCGGCCGGCCCGCGTCGAGCGCCTCCTGCAGGGCGAACACGTGCGGCAGCTGGGTCAGGAGCCACAAGAAGCCGGCGGCGGGGACCGCGGCGAGGAGGTAGAAGCCCTGACGCCCCGTCCAGCGGAACACGGCCGGCGCGGCGAGCGCGACGACGAAGAGAGCGGACAGGGTGACGAGCATGGAGTCCCTTCGTCTGGGCGCGTGCGAGGGCTTGTCCCACCCTATAGGACGGCGCCGCGCCGCCCGCGGCTCAGGGAGCCGGTTCAGCGCTACGCGTGACCGGGTCCGTCACCCGCGCGAACAGCACGCCGCCGACGATCAGCACGAGCGCGATGACGGGGATGACCACGCGGTTGTCCGGGACCGCCGCGAGCGCGAGCGTCACGAGCATCGGGGTGATGAACCCGACCGCGCGGCCCGTCGTCGCGTAGAGGCCGAACACCTCCCCCGCCGTCCGCTCCGTGGTGAGGCGGCCCAGGAAGGCGCGCGAGGCGGACTGCACCGGGCCGACGAACAGGCACAGCGCCAGCCCGCCGATCCAGAACGCCAGGGTGCCCGAGGCCAGGGCCAGGCCCGCCGCCACGAGGACCATGGCGGCCAGCGAGCCCAGGATCACGCGGCGCGGGCCGATCGCGTCGTCCAGGCGCCCGCCCGCGAACGCGCCCGCGGCGGCCACCACGTTCGCCACGATCGCGAACAGGATCACGTCCGAGGCCGCGAGCCCGTAGACCGTGGTGCCCAGAATGGCGCCGTACACGAAGACCGCCCCCACGCCGTCGCGGAACACCGCCGAGGAGACGAGGAACCACAGGGTGTTGCGGTCCTCTCGCCACATCCGCGCCAGCGTGGACCACAGCGCCCGGTAGGACGCGGCCAGGGACTCGCGGCGCGGGCCGCCGCCGGGCGTGGGCGCGGGCGCCGGATCCGGCACCGCCACGAGCACCGGGATCGCGAACACCAGGAACCACGCCGCGGCCACGAGGGCCACCACGCGGATGTTCAGCGCCTCGTCCCCCGTGATCCCGAACCAGTGCGCGTCCCCGGAGACGAAGCCCACGAACACGATGAGCAGCAGCAGGATGCCGCCCAGGTAGCCGGCGCCCCAGCCGATGCCGGAGATCCGGCCGATCGTGGCCGGCGTCGAGATCTGCACGAGGATCGCGTTGACCTGCACCTCGGCGAACTCGAAGAACACCGTGCCCAGGGCGATCATCGTCACGCCCAGCAGCAGGGAGGACTCCTGCGGGGTGACGAGGAAGCACGCCGCGGTGCAGGCGATCACGGCCGCCGTCATGACCCCCAGCCACAGGCGGCGCCGGCCCGCCCCGTCCGAGCGCCGGCCCATCACGGGCGCCGTCAGGGCGATCACGACGCCGGCCGCCGCCAGCGCCGTGGACAGCCAGGCCGTGCCCCGCTCGTCCGGGCCGAACGCGTCCGAGGCCAGGTACGTGCCGAACACGAAGGTGACCATGACCGCGTTGAACGCGGCCGAGCCCCAGTCCCACAGCGCCCAGGCCACCACCTGGCGGCGCGGGGCGGCGGTGGCGAGGCGCGGGAGGGCGGCGTCGGGGACGGCGGAGGCGGCGGGGTCCATGCCGGGCATGCTACGGCGCGCGCGGGGCCGCCGGGTGAACGCCGTCACACGGCCCCGCGCGTCGCTCAGCGGTCGATGCGGGTGAGGTGGAAGTCCAGGTGCGCGCGGGAGGCGGTGGGGCCGCGCTGGCCCTGGTACCGGTTCTGGTTCGCGCCCGTGCCGTACGGCGACGCGGCCGGCGAGGAGAGCCGGAAGAAGCAGAGCTGGCCGATCTTCATGCCCGGCCACAGCGTGATCGGCAGGGTGGCCACGTTGGACAGCTCGAGGGTGACGTGCCCGGTGAACCCGGGGTCGATGAACCCGGCGGTCGAGTGCGTCAGCAGGCCCAGCCGGCCCAGCGAGGACTTGCCCTCGAGGCGCGCGGCGAGGTCGTCCGGCAGGGTGACCTGCTCGTACGTGGAGCCGAGCACGAACTCCCCCGGGTGCAGGATGAACGCCTCGTCCGGGTCCACCTCCACCAGGCGGGTCAGCTCGTCCTGCTCCTGGCGCGGGTCGATGTGCGCGTACCGGTGGTTGTCGAACAGCCGGAAGAAGCGGTCCAGGCGCACGTCCACGGACGCGGGCTGCACCATGGCCTCGTCCAGCGGGTCCAGGCCGACGCGTCCGGAGGCCAGCTCGGCGCGGATGTCCTGGTCGGAGAGCAGCATGGGCTCAGTCCATCCGCACGACGACGGCCAGCGGGGTGCGCTCGCGGCCCTGGCCCAGCGGGTTGTCCGCGAAGGCGGCCTCGAGGACGGCGGCGGAGGCCGCCGTGTCCCGCCCGAGGGCGTTGCGGCCGATGTCGTTGGCGTCCATCACCACGGTGCCGGCGAACGAGCGCCGCGCCCACTCGGGGATGTCCGCGGCGCGGATCATCGCGGAGACCTCGCGGGCCACGCCGTCCGGGTCCGCCGGGGGCAGCTTCGCGGAGACGTTCGCGGGGAACGCGGAGTAGGTGGTGGGGCCGTCGATGGCCCGCACGTTGCCGCCCACCACGTTGTAGAACACGCCGCGGCGGCCGGCGACCTTGCCGACGGCGCCCGCGGCCGCCGAGAGCACGATGCGCGGCAGGCCCGCCTCCTGGATGGCCAGCTGCATGGTGGTGGGGTCGCCCAGGCCGATGCCGGCGGGGGTGCGGGTGACCAGGCGGGAGAGCACGTGCGCGGCGGCGCCCGGGCGGATCTCCCACGTGAAGTAGGAGCGGCCCTGGGTGATGGCCACGATCTTCTCGGACACGGAGAAGTGCCACGGGGCGCCCTCGGGCATGGCGTCCGCGGGCAGGTCGCGGAAGAAGTCCTCGATCTCGGGGCGCAGGTACGCCATGAGGTCGGTGTCCCGGTCCACGAGAGGGGTCTGCAGCGGGAACCGTCGGTAGCGGCGGCCGTCCTCCTCGGAGACGAGGTCCAGCTCCTTGCCGGGGTTGGCCTCGTGGTCCGGCTTCGCGGCGGCGGGGGCCGGCTCGGCCTCCTCGGCGGCGCCCGGCCGGGCGGCGGGGGCGGCCTCGCCGTCGACGGCGTCGCGCAGCCACAGCTCGAGGTTGAGCAGGCGCCAGAAGCGCTCGGGGTCGTGACGGCGGGGGTGTGCCAGGAAGTCCTCGAACAGGGCGCGCACCGTGGGGGCGTCCACGTACGGGCGGGCCGCGAAGGACGGGGAGGCGAACACCTCGCGGGCGGGCTCGCGCAGGGCGAGCAGCACGTCCGCGGCGGCGTCCTCGTCCGCGGGGCGGGCCGGCGGCAGCACGGCGTCCACGAGCCC
>NZ_JANQCJ010000310.1:0-415 GCF_024723355.1 Micrococcus sp. HG099
GCCCTGGACCTGGGCCGCGGCACCGGCCGGGCCGCCGCGATCGGCGCGGCCGTGACCCTGCTGCTCACGGGGGTCGCCCTGCTGCTCGGCTGGACGATCGGCTCCGGCGGGCTCGGCGTGGGCGCCACGGCCGTGGTGCCGGAGCTGGACGGGCTGGCCCGCGAGGCGGCCGAGGAGCGGCTCGTGGCCGCCGGCCTGGACACCGCGGTGACCGCCCGGCACGACGAGCTGCGCACCGAGGGCACCGTGGTGGCCACGAGCCCGCAGGCCGGTCAGCAGGTGGACCGGGGCACGCCCGTCGAGGTGACGGTCTCCGCGGGGCCCGCGCCGGTGCCGGTGCCCGACCTGGCCGGCGTCGCCGTCCGCCACGCCCACGGCGTGGCCCGGGACGCCCGGTTCGCCGTCGAGGTGGACG
>NZ_JANQCJ010000311.1:0-408 GCF_024723355.1 Micrococcus sp. HG099
CCGTGGACACCGGGCGGCCGGCCGTGGGCGGGGGCGTCGAGTCGCCGAGCACCGCCCCCGAACGCTCGCTCGACGGCGTGCCCTACGCGCAGGCGCCCATGGTCCCGGCCGGCTGGGACGACCCCGGCATGACCGCCGCCGCGGACGCCCTCGCCGCCGCCCGCGGCATCTCCCGCGCCCGCCAGGAGCGGCTCGCGCTGCGCTCCCATGCGCTCGCCCGCGTCGGCGCGCTGCTCCTCCCCGGCGACGACGGCCCCCGCGCCCTGGCGCCCTCCGCGCTCTCCCGATTCCCCGCGGTCACCCCGGGCGCGGACCCCGCCACTGCGGTCACCGGGGCGACGGCGGCCCGCATCGCCGACGGCGCCGCCGCCGTGCTGCTGGTCCCCGGATCCGCGGCCGCGGCGGCGA
>NZ_JANQCJ010000312.1:0-407 GCF_024723355.1 Micrococcus sp. HG099
GGCTTCGACGACGGCGCGGGCGCCGGAGCCGACGCCGAGTCCACGCGGGCGGCCGCCCCCTCGCCGGGCCCCGAGGACCTGCCCCCCGGCCAGGGCGACGACCCCGACGCCACCGCACGTCGCGACGCCCACCCCGCGGCCTCCGCGTCCGGGCCGTCCTCCGCGGCGGACCACGGGTCCTCCGGCGAGCCCACGGCGGACGGCACCCCAGACCCCGGCGTGCCCGCCGAGGACCAGGAGCACGCCTCCGCCTCGGACGCCGACGACGACGGCTCTCCCGGGCACGCGGCCGGGTCCGGCCACCCGGCGAGCATGTTCCCGCGCCTCATGGAGCGCGTGCGCGCCGGCGGCCCCCTCGAGCCTCCGGTCAACGCGGCGCCTCCGGGCGGCGCGACGCCCCCCGGCGG
>NZ_JANQCJ010000313.1:0-396 GCF_024723355.1 Micrococcus sp. HG099
GTCAGAAGCAGGCGACGCCGATGGCGCAGCGCTATAGCGTCGAGGAGATCCTCTCCCGGGTGCTCACGTCCGCGCCGTTTATTGAGGGCGTGACCGTCAGCGGGGGTGAGGCCACCACGCAGCTGCCGTTTTTGGTTGCGCTGTTCACCGCGATCAAAGCCGATCCGTCCCTGCGCCATCTGACGTGCCTGGTGGACAGCAACGGCCTGTTAAGCGAAACCGGCTGGCAAAAGCTGTTTCCGGTGTTTGACGGCGCGATGGTGGATCTGAAAGCCTGGGGCAATGAACATCACCGTTTTCTGACCGGGCGCGAAAACACGCTGATCAAGCAGAGCATCCGCTGGCTGGCCGATCGTCATCGCCTGACGGAGCTGCGCCTGCTGGTGATCCCCGATC
>NZ_JANQCJ010000314.1:0-395 GCF_024723355.1 Micrococcus sp. HG099
CCTTTTTGTGATATCGCTTACAAGCTTAGAAGAAAGTCGCTGTATTGGCTGCCTGGTATTCCATACGCACAGGCAGTAGGCACAACGTAGGCCGGGTAAACGTAGTGCCACCCGGCAAAAAGCCCGGTGGCGCTGACGCTTACCGGGCCTACAGGTGAACCACGACAGATTATGCGAGCACAAGATCGCCCTGCGGATGGCACGAACATGCCAGCACATAGCCCTCGGCAATTTCCGCTTCGGTCAGCGTCATGGTGCTGGTGACCGTGTACTCACCGGAAATCACTTTGGTCTTACAGCAACCGCACACCCCGGCGCGACAGGCCGCCGCTACCGGCACGTTGTTGCTTTCCAGCGCTTCAAGCAGCGTGGTGCCCACGCGGCCAAAGAAAGTC
>NZ_JANQCJ010000315.1:0-395 GCF_024723355.1 Micrococcus sp. HG099
GGCCAGCTCGAGGTCGGCGGGGGCGGTGACCTTGAACGCGGCCGCGTCGCCGGCCACCACGGCCACCGGGTGCCCCGCGGCCTCCATCACCATGGCGTCGTCGGTGAGCGCCGCGGCGTCGAGCGCGGGGTCCGCGCGCACGGCCTCGTGGGCGGCGAGCAGCGCGTCCAGGTCGAAGCCCTGGGGCGTCTGCACGGCGCGCAGGGCGGCGCGGGGCGGCGTCGCCGTGACGACCTCGGCCCCGCCGGGCCCCGGCGCCACCTGCTTCACCGTGTCCGTCAGGGCGATCCCGGGCACCACGGCGACGGCGCCGGCGTCGAGGGCGGCCTCGACGGCCGCGAACACGGCCGGCGGGGTGAGGGCGCGGGCGGCGTCGTGGACGAGGACCCGGCGCG
>NZ_JANQCJ010000316.1:0-385 GCF_024723355.1 Micrococcus sp. HG099
ATGTGAAAAAGAGCCAGCCGGGACGCCGCGCGGCCGGTCCCCCCCGGCCCCCGTGGAGACCGGGGCGCCGCCCAGGCCCGCCACGAAGTGACCCCGGCGGACCTGCCCGGCGTCCTCCATGCGGGTGAGCAGCCGGTACTGGCCGGCGAAGCCGCCGGGCACCTCCTCGGCCACCACGGACCCGCGCGTGATCACGCCGTACCGGTCCAGCAGCAACTCCGCGGTGGCGTGGGCCCGGATGGTGGGGTCCCGCTCGGCCGCCGGCAGCAGGGACCAGCGGCCGGCCGCGCGGGCCTGCTCCGCCGCGGACAGCCCGGCCATCCCGGCGGCCGGTCCGGCCGTCCCGCGGGCGCCGGCTCTTATAACCATCCGACGCGGCCGGCGG
>NZ_JANQCJ010000317.1:0-381 GCF_024723355.1 Micrococcus sp. HG099
ATGCTTGCCTGGCACTGCGGTCGGTGGATGACATTCCGAACGACGTAACACGCAGCGGTTTCAACTTCGGCCACTCGATACGCGGCACCGACGACTTCGAGGTCGTACACTTCGGCTTCGAGTTTTACGGCTACCGCATCTTCAATGCGCTGATCAATCCGAGCAACTTCATCGCCAGGACAATCCTGTCGCACATGGTCGACACGAAGGCGTTTTTCTTCTTCGCGGTCAACCCGTCAGGCGGTGTGACGGTGTTCAAGTCCGGCATCGGTGAATGCAGCCTGGACAGCATCGAGTCTAATCTCGAGCGGATACTGCGCTCGAGCACGTCCGATGCTCAGTACGACGCGGCGCTGACAACGTTCAGCGACCATCCAGATC
>NZ_JANQCJ010000031.1:0-21200 GCF_024723355.1 Micrococcus sp. HG099
CCGTCGGGCTGCTGGGCGGCTGCGCCGCCGAGCCGGGCGCGCCCGCCGCCACCGACGGCTCGACCCAGGGCGACGCCCTCCCCCGGCCCGAGGTGGACGGCTACGCCCCGCTGACCGTGTGGCTCACGGTGCCCGCCGCGGAGGCCGTCCCGGGCTCGACGGGCCGCCCCTACGGCTGCGACGACCTGCTCGTGCCGGTGCAGACGGTGCCGGCCGACGCCCCCGACGACGCGGACGCCGCCCTGGACTTCCTCTTCTCCGACGAGCGCGGCTGGCACGGCGACCCCTCGCTGTGGAACGCGGTGTTCGAGACGCGCGAGAGCCTCACGCCCACCGGCCACCGCCTCGAGGGGGACGTGGACGTCTTCACCTTCACCGGCACCGTCACCGCCGAGGGCGAGTGCGAGGCCGAGCGGATCCGCGCCCAGCTGCAGGAGACCGCCGCCGCGCACACCTCCGCCGGGCAGGTCCGGCTCGAGGTGGACGGCCGCCCCCTCGACGACGTGCTCGGCCTGGCCCCGCTGGCCCTCGGAGACGAGGTGGACGTCCCGGAGTCGGGCGCCGCCCCGTCCGAGTCGCCCACGGAGCCCGCCGACGAGCCCTGGGAGGAGCCCGCCGAGGACCCGTGGGCCGAGCCGACGGAGGACACCTGGTCGGAGCCGACCGAGGACCCGTGGGCCGAGGCCGAGGAGTCCGCCGAGCCCTCCCCCACCGCGTGGGAGGAGCCCGCTGAGGAGACCTGGGAGCCGCAGGACGAGACGGCGCCCACGGAGGAGGACGCCCCGACCGAGTGGGACGGGACCGTCGACGACGGGTCCGCGTCCGAGGACGTCCCCGCCGAGGCGGAGGAGCCGGCGCAGGACGAGGGGGCCGACCCGGCCGACGAGTCCGCCCCCGCCGAGGACGCCGGCGCTGACGGCGCCGGGAACCTCGGGGTCGAGGAACCGGACGCGACGGAGCCGAGCGCCCCCTGAGCCGAGCGCGCCCGGCCCCGGGTGCGCCGCCGTCGTCGTCCGTCATCCCACGTTCGTGCCCCCGCGCGCCGTGCTATAGGGTGCCGAGCGTGCGTCATCTGCGAGATCACCTGTCCCACCGTGCCGTCGGCGTGAAGCAGTCCGCCGTGCGCGACGTCTTCGACATCGCCATGGACCCGAACCTCGTCTCCCTGGCGGGCGGCAACCCGTGGCTCGCGGACCTGCCCCTCGACGAGCTGGGCCGCATCGCCTCGGACCTGATGACCCGCTTCGGCACAGAGTCCCTGCAGTACGGGCCGGGCCAGGGCACGGAGGAGATGCGCGCCGCCGCGGCCGCCGTCATGGCCGCCGACGGCATCCCGGACGCGGACCCGGAGCTCGTGGTCATCACCCCCGGCTCCCAGGCCGCCATCGACACCGCGTGCCGGGCGTTCGGCAACCCGGGCGACGTCGTCGTGGTGGAGGACCCCACCTTCGTGGGCGCGCTGACCACCTTCAACACGTGGGAGCTGGACGCCGTGGCCACCGGCACGGACGAGCACGGCCTGGTCCCCGCCGCCCTCGACGAGACGCTGACCCGCCTCGCCGCCGAGGGCCGCCGCGTCGCGTTCCTCTACACGATCCCCTCGTTCGCCAACCCCTCCGGCGCCCTGCTGCCCGCCGACCGCCGCGCCGAGGTGGCCGCGATCTGCGAGCGGCACGGCGTGCTCATCGTGGAGGACAACCCGTACGGGCAGATCGCGTTCGACGGCGACCCCGTCGCCCCGATCGCCGCCGAGCACCGCGACGGCGTGGTCTACCTCGGCACCATGTCCAAGATCTTCTCCCCCGGCGTGCGCATCGGCTGGGCGCTCGTGCCGGCCGAGCTCAAGCGGGAGTTCTACCTCTCCGCCGAGTCCGCGTTCATCCACGCCTCCACGTACTCGCAGATGCTCTCGACGGCGTTCGTCACGCAGCTCGACTGGCAGGGCCACGTGCGCCACGTGACCGGGCTGTACCGCGAGCGCGCCGGCGTGCTCGTGGACGCGGTGCGCGAGCACTGGGACCCCGGGGTCGAGTTCATCACCCCGCGCGGCGGCTTCTTCCTGTGGGCCACGCTGCCCGGCGGCGTGGACACCATCGAGCTGATGCACCGGGGCATCGCGGCCGGCGCCGTGTTCGTGCCCGGCGGCGCGTTCACCCCGGTCGAGGGCGTCCACTCGACGCTGCGCCTGGCCTACCCGTTCGTGGAGGCGGAGCGGCTGGTCGAGGGCGTGCGACGCCTGGCCCCCGTGGTCAACGACGCCGTGGCCCGCGCCCGCTGAGGAGGGCGGCCGTCCACCTGTCCGCCTGGTGCGTGATCCCCTCCCTTCCAGCGGGACGCGCACCCCGACGACGCCTCGCCAGCCCCCGCCGAACGGTCCGGCGTCCGCCTGGAGCGTGACCCCTTCCCCCGGCCCGCTGGATCGTATACGATCCACAGCATGACGCAGAGCACACCGGACACCACGCCCACCGTCACCGAGCACGACTTCGCCGCCCGGGAGAACCGGCCGGGCAAGGTCCTCGCCCTGCACCTGAACTACCCCTCGCGGATCGCCCAGCGCGGCCGCTCCCCGCAGGCGCCGGGCTACTTCATCAAGGCCGGCACGTCGATCGCCCGCTCCGGGGACGCCGTCGAGCGCCCCGCCGGCACCGAGCTGCTCGCCTACGAGGGCGAGATCGCCCTGATCATCGGCCGCACCGCCCGCCGGGTCACCCCGGAGGAAGGCTGGTCGCACGTCTCCGGCATCACCGCCGCCAACGACTGGGGCCTCTACGACCTCCGCCACGCGGACAAGGGCTCCAACGTGAAGAACAAGTCCGGGGACGGCTACACGCCGCTCGGCCCCGCGGTCATCTCCGCCGAGGGCCTGGACCCGGCCGCCCTGCGCGTGCGCACCTGGGTCAACGGCGAGATCGTCCAGGACGACACCACCGAGGGCCTCGTCTTCCCCTTCGGCCAGCTCGTCGCGGACCTCTCCCAGCTCATGACCCTCGAGGAGGGCGACGTCATCCTCACCGGCACCCCCGCCGGCTCGTCCGTGGCCCGCCCGGGCGACGTCGTCGAGGTGGAGGTGGACGCCCCCACCGCGCCCGGCGCCCCCACCACCGGCCGCCTGGTCACCCGCGTGACCGAGTCCGAGCACGCCATGGCCCCGTTCGGCGCCCAGCCCAAGGTGGACGACGTGCAGCGCGAGGAGGCCTGGGGCTCCCGCGAGGCCGCGGGCCTGCCCGCCGCCTCGGACGTCCAGGCCGACGACGGCGCCGCCGCCTCCCAGCCGGCGGCCGGCTCCCAGCCCGGCCCGGTGGACGAGAACGGCCACTGGGTCGCGAGCGCCCCGCAGCCGGACCGCTCCCTGCTGACCCCGGAGCTGCGCGCCAAGATCGATGCCGTCGCGGTGGCCACCCTCACCGCCCAGCTGCAGAAGCGCGGCATCCAGAACGCGACGATCGACGGCCCGCGCCCGATCCACCAGGGTCGGCGCGTCCTCGGCTACGCCAAGACCCTGCGCTACGTGCCCAAGCGCGAGGACCTGTTCAAGGAGTTCGGCGGCGGATTCAACGCCCAGAAGCGGGCCATCGACTCGGTGCAGCCGGACGACGTGGTGGTCATGGAGGCCCGTGGCGAGCACGGCACCGGCACCCTCGGGGACGTCCTGGCCCTGCGCGCCCAGGTGAACGGCGCGAACGCCGTGATCACGGACGGCGGCATCCGCGACTCCGCCGCCGTGGCCGAGGTCGGCCTCCAGGTCTACGCCGGCGCCACGCACCCGGCCGTGCTGGGCCGCCGTCACATCCCGTGGGAGGTCGGCGGCACCATCGCCTGCGGCGGCACCACGGTGCAGCCCGGCGACGTCATCGTCGGCGACGACGACGGCCTCGTGGTGATCCCCCCGGCCCTGCTGGTCGAGGTCGTCGAGGACGCCTACGAGCAGGAGCTCCAGGACGCCTGGGTGTACGAGCAGGTCAAGGCCGGCCACCCCGTGGACGGGCTGTTCCCGCCGAACGCGGAGTGGAAGGCCAAGTACGCCGAGCACCGCGCCGCCCAGGCCGCCGATCGCGTGCCGGAGGCCCCGTGACCGCACCCGCCCTCAGCAAGGCCGACGTCGCCTACCGGGCGATCGTGGACGGGATCCGCGCGGACCGGTACGCCCCCGGCGACCGGCTCGTGCTGGCCCAGATCGCGGCCGAGCTGGACATGTCCGTGGTCCCGGTGCGGGAGGCGATCCGCCGCCTGCAGTCCGAGAACCTCGTGGCCTACGAGCGCAACGTGGGGGCGACCGTCGTCGGGATCGACCCGGTGGAGTACCGCCACACCATGGAGACGCTCGCGCTCGTGGAGGGCTTCTCCACGGCGCAGTGCGCCCCGCGCGTGACGGCCGAGGACGTGGCCGCCGCCCGCGAGGTCAACGAGGCGATGCGCGCGATGGCGCACTCCTCGCAGGAGTGGGACGCCGTCGCGTTCACCGAGCTGAACCGGCGCTTCCACTCGATCCTGTTCGAGCACCATCAGAACGACCACATCCACGACCTGGTGCACCGCGGCTGGACCCGCCTGGCCGCGCTGCGCTCCTCCACGTTCGCCTACGTGCCCGGCCGCGCCGTGGCCTCCGTGGACGAGCACGAGCACCTGCTGCGGCTCATCGAGGACCGCGCCGGCTTCGCCGAGATCGAGGCCGCCGCCCGCAGCCACCGACTGAACACCCTGCACGCCTACCTCGCCCACCAAGGAGAGCTCTCATGACCGAGATCGACGACCGCAAGCCCGAGGGTCTGCCCGACGTCATCCGCCACTACATCGACGGTCAGTCCGTGGACTCCGTGGACGGCGACACCTTCGACGTCCTGGACCCGGTGACCAACCAGCCCTACATCAAGGCCGCCTCCGGCAAGACCGCCGACGTGGACAAGGCCGTGGCCGCCGCCAAGGCCGCCTTCGAGTCCGGCGTCTGGTCCCAGGCCCTGCCCCGCGAGCGCTCCCGCGTGCTGCACAAGATCGCCGACATCATGGAGACCCGCGGCGACCAGCTGGCCGCCATGGAGTGCTTCGACACCGGCCTGCCGATCAAGCAGGCCAAGGGCCAGGCCGCCCGCGCCGCCGAGAACTTCCGCTTCTTCGCGGACCTGATCGTGGCCCAGCACGACGACACCTTCAAGGTGCCCGGCCGCCAGATCAACTACGTCAACCGCAAGCCGATCGGCGTCGCGGGCCTGATCACCCCCTGGAACACCCCGTTCATGCTGGAGTCCTGGAAGCTGGCCCCGGCCATCGCCACCGGCAACTCCGTGGTCCTCAAGCCGGCCGAGTTCACCCCGCTCTCCGCCTCCCTGTGGCCGGGCATCTTCGAGGAGGCCGGCCTGCCCAAGGGCGTGTTCAACATGGTCCACGGCTTCGGCGAGGAGGGCTTCGCCGGCGACCCGCTGGTCAAGCACCCGGACGTGCCGCTGATCTCCTTCACGGGCGAGTCCCGCACCGGCCAGATCATCTTCGGCAACGCCGCCCCGCACCTGAAGGGCCTGTCCATGGAGCTCGGCGGCAAGTCCCCCGCCGTCGTCTTCGCGGACGCCGACCTGGACGCGGCGATCGACGCGACCATCTTCGGCGTGTTCTCCCTCAACGGCGAGCGCTGCACCGCCGGCTCCCGCATCCTCGTGGCCCGCGCGGTCTACGACGAGTTCGTCGAGCGCTACGCCACCCAGGCCTCCCGCGTGAAGGTCGGCATGCCGAACGACGAGACCACCGAGGTCGGCGCGATCGTGCACCCGGAGCACTTCGAGAAGGTCATGTCCTACGTGGAGATCGGCAAGTCCGAGGCCCGCCTCGTGGCCGGCGGCGGCCGCCCGGAGGGCTTCCCGGAGGGCAACTTCGTGCAGCCCACCGTGTTCGCCGACGTCGCTCCGGACGCCCGGATCTTCCAGGAGGAGATCTTCGGCCCGGTCGTGGCCATCACCCCGTTCGACTCGGACGAGGAGGCCCTGGAGCTGGCCAACAACACCAAGTACGGCCTGGCCGCCTACATCTGGACCAACGACCTCAAGCGCGCCCACAACTTCGCGCAGAACGTGGAGGCCGGCATGGTGTGGCTGAACTCGAACAACGTGCGCGACCTGCGCACCCCGTTCGGCGGCGTGAAGGCCTCCGGCCTGGGCCACGAGGGCGGCTACCGCTCGATCGACTTCTACACCGATCAGCAGGCCGTGCACATCAACCTCGGCGAGGTCCACAACCCGGTGTTCGGCAAGCAGGAGGAGGCCGCCGCCAAGATGGACGGCTGAGACCCTTCTCCCTGCCCTGCCGGGAGATTGGGGTGACTTGTCGGGGGTCAGGAGGCCTCTGACCCCCGACAAGTCACCCGAATCTCCCGGGAACGCACGACGACGGCGCCCGCACCTTCCGCGCGAAGGTGCGGGCGTCGTCGTCGTACGGGGATGCGAGCGCCCCGCCCCCACCCCACTCCGCCCCAACCCCAGGCGTTTCGGGTGACTTGTCGGAGGTCCCGGCGCCCGGCACCTCCCATAACCCACCCCAACCGTTCGGGGTGTGTTCTCGGAGGTGTCGGGGCGGAGCACCCCCGGAAAGTCGCCCGAAACGCGCCCCTGCTGCACGCGGAACGCGCCGGGGAGCACGGCGCCCGATCCGCCCTTTCCCCCGGCCGCCGGGATCGTATACGATCGGTGCAGAAGGTGTCCCACAGCACACCTGCCCCGGCCGCCCCCGCGGCCACCCTCTCGTTCAGGAGACACGCATGAGCAACTACGCAGGCCGTACCAAGACCTCCGTCGGCACCTACGTGGGCCAGGAAGGTCCCGTCAAGACGGACAACCCCATCCCCACCCCGAAGGCCGAGGCGCCGGACGTGCTGCGCTGCGCCTCCATGGAGCTCGTGGTGACGGACCTGGAGAAGTCGCGCCAGTTCTACGTGGACGTCCTGGACCTCGTGGTCACCGAGGAGGACGAGAACACCGTCTACCTCCGCTCCATGGAGGAGTTCATCCACCACAACCTCATCCTGCGCAAGGGCGACACCGCCGCCGTCGCCGCGTTCTCCTACCGCGTGCGCACCCCCGAGGACCTGGACAAGGCCGTGGCCTTCTACACCGAGCTCGGCTGCCGCGTGGAGCGCAACAAGGACGGCTTCGTGAAGGGCGTCGGCGACTCCGTGCGCGTCGAGGACCCGCTGGGCTTCCCGTACGAGTTCTTCTACGAGGTGGACCACGTGGAGCGCCTGGCCTGGCGCTACGACCTCTACTCCCCCGGCGCCCTGGTGCGCCTGGACCACTTCAACCAGGTCACCCCGGACGTGCCCCGCGCCGCCCGCTACATGCAGGACCTGGGCTTCCGCGTCACCGAGGACATCCAGGACGAGAAGGGCACCGTCTACGCCGCGTGGATGCGCCGCAAGCCCACGGTGCACGACACCGCCATGACCGGCGGCGACGGCCCGCGCATGCACCACGTCGCCTTCGCCACGCACGAGAAGCACAACATCCTCGCCATCTGCGACAAGCTCGGCTCGCTGCGCATGTCCGACGCGATCGAGCGCGGCCCCGGCCGCCACGGCGTGTCCAATGCCTTCTACCTCTACCTGCGCGACCCGGACGGCCACCGCGTCGAGGTCTACACCCAGGACTACTACACCGGCGACCCGGACAACCCCGTGGTCACCTGGGACGTGCACGACAACCAGCGCCGCGACTGGTGGGGCACCCCGGTCGTCCCGTCCTGGTACACCGACGCCTCGCTCGTGCTGGACCTGGACGGGAACGTCAAGGGGGTCGTGGCCCGCACCGACGACTCCGAGATGGCCGTGACCATCGGCGCCGACGGGTTCTCCTACACCCGCGCCGAGGAGGGCGAGGACTCCATGCCGGAGTACAAGAAGGGCGAGTACAAGCTGGGCAACCAGCTCTGACGCCTGCGCCGGCCTCGGCCGGCCCCTCCCCCATCACGACGACGGCGGGCACCTCACCGGGGTGCCCGCCGTCGTCGTGTGCGGGGGTGGGGTTGTGCGTGTGACGCCCGCCCGGCCGCGCTGGCCACCCCTCGGTTTGCCGCCCTTGCCCCGCGACCGGCCCCGAGGCATGCCGCCGTTGCCCCGGGCCCTGCCGCCCCTGCCCGGGCGCACTACTGCCAAGTAGATCCAGGACTACCTGGCAGTAGTGCGCCCGGCGAGGCGCTGGCTAGCCTGGCGGCATGGATGAGACCACCCCGCGGATCCTCGCCGACGTCGCCGAGCTCACGGCGGACCCGGCCGGCGCCGCGTCCGGCGCGGCCTGGCGCCTGGAGCAGGAACCGCGCGACCTCGACGCCAACGTCGTGCGCCTGCCGCCGGGCGGACGGAACGAGCCCTTCGACGGCCCCGCCCTGGACATCCTGGTGCACGTGGTGGCCGGCTCGGGCCTGCTCCACACGGCCGATCAGGATGTGCCGATCCGCGCCGGCCAGGTGCTGTGGCTGCCGCGGCAGTCGCGGCGCGGCTTCACCGCGGGGCCCGAGGGGCTGGCCTGGCTGACGGTGCACCGGCGCAAGCCCGGCCTGGGCATCGGCCGCCGCCCGGAGGCCTGACGGCACCGGCCCGGCACATCGGCAGCCCCTGTGGCGGAATCTGCCCCTGCGCAAGGAGCTCGCCATCGCCCTCGCCGTGCTGCTCGGCAGCACGGTCATCGCGATCCCCACGGCGCTGCTCTCCGGCCTGGGCGATCTGCTGATCGGCGGCGAGGACTCGTCCGCGGTGTCCAGGGTGGTGTTCATGGTGGTCGCCCTCGGCCTGGTGTGGGCGGCGCAGTTCGCCTGGCAGGAGTGGCGCGGGAGCCGCGCCCAGCGGCCGCCCCGGCACCCCCGCTGACGCGATCGGCCACGCGCGGGCGCCTCACTGAGGCCGCCCCGGCACCCCCGCTGACGCGGTGATCGTCCCGGGCTCAGCCCACGCGGGCGGCGGCGTGCGGCAGGGCCTCGCGCAGGCCGGCCTCGTCGAACCGGCGCCCGAACACGGCGCCGTCCGGTTCGAGCAGGGGCGCGTCCGCCGCGGAGGTGGGCACGGCGTCGAAGCCCATCGAGTCCACGAGCGAGGCCACCAGGTCCACCGCCGCGCGGTCGTCGCCGGCCACCGCGAACGCCCGACGCCCCGGCGCGCCGGGCGGGCGGGCGTCCATCAGCAGCTCGCCGTAGCCGGCGTGGTTGAGCGACTTCACCACGGGCACGCCGGGCACGCGCTCGGTCCAGGCGAGGGGGTCCATGCGGTGGATCGAGTCCGGCCCGTCCGTGTACTCCCACGCGTTCGTGGCGTCCAGGAGCACGCCGCGGGCGCGCGCCAGGTCCAGGTCCGCGAGCGCAGGCTGGGGCAGGGCGAGGATCATGACGTCGGCGCGCTCCACGACGTCGGCCAGCGGCACGGCGTCCGCGGCGGGCAGGAGGGTCTCGACGACGGAGC
The DNA here is from genome assembly GCF_024723355.1 of Micrococcus sp. HG099. NCBI lineage: Bacteria > Bacillati > Actinomycetota > Actinomycetes > Micrococcales > Micrococcaceae > Micrococcus > Micrococcus sp. HG099. The sequence continues at coordinate 9,428 of NZ_JANQCJ010000031.1, forward strand.
GGAAGACGCGGCTGCCGGGGCGGTCGGCGACGAGGAGGCGGTGGCCCGCCTCGGCCACGAGCTGGCCGACGGCGCTGCCGAGCCGCCCGACGCCCACGAGGCCGACGGTGAGGATGTCGTTCATGTCTGAAGCAACAGGCCGCGGGTGGCCGGGTATTCCGAGAGGTGCGTCTCACCAGGGGTGATGCCACGATGGACGGGTCGGGCACCGGCGCGGCGCCGGGACCCGCGGCGTCATGAGGGTGACGCCCGCCACTCCGGCCGCCCGCATCGTATACGATCGAGCCCCGGGGCCCGCCCGCCGTCGAGAAGGAGACCGCCATGCTGGACCACGAGACCCACGTGAAGATCGCCGACGAGCTGCACGAGGCCGGCCGCACCGGCACCCCCGTGCCGCTGCTGACCGCCCGGTACGAGGGCATGGAGATCGAGGACTCCTACGCCGTGCAACGCATCTGGGCGCAGCGCCAGGTGGAGGCGGGCCGCCGCGTCGTCGGGCACAAGATCGGCCTGACCTCCAAGGCCATGCAGGCCGCCACCGGCATCACCGAGCCGGACTACGGGGTGATCTTCGACGACCAGGTCTTCGAGTCCGGCCACGAGTACGAGGCCGCGCGCATCACCAACCCGCGCATCGAGATGGAGCTGGCCTTCGTCCTCAAGGATGAGCTGCGCGGCCCCCACGTGAACCTCTTCGACGTCCTGCGCGCCACCGAGTTCGTGGTGCCCGCCCTCGAGATCCTCGACGCCCACGTCGAGCTGGCCGGCCGCACCATCGTGGACACCATCGCGGACAACGCCGCCCTGGGCTCCATGGTGCTCGGCGGCCGCCCCGTGGCCCCGGACGCCGTCGACCTGCGCTGGGTGGCCGGCACCCTCTCCCGCAACCAGACCATCGAGGAGACCGGCGTGGCCGCAGGCGTGCTCAACCACCCCGGCAACGGCGTGCACTGGCTCGCCAACCGCCTCGCCGACCACGGCGACGCCCTCGCCGCCGGGGAGATCGTGCTCGCGGGCTCGTTCACGCGCCCCATGCACGTCAGCGCCGGCGACACCGTCACCGCCGACTACGGGCCCCTGGGCACCGTCACCTGCCAGTTCGCCTGAGAGGACCCCCGATGCCCGTCCGCCACAACACCCAGCCGCTCGTCCGCGACCTCTTCAGCGCCGAGGCGAAGGCCGCCCGCGGCGGACGCCCCGCCGCCGGCATGTTCCTCTCCTCCGGCGACTGCACGGCCGCCGAGATCTGCGCTGGCGCGGGCCTGGACTACCTGCTCATCGACGGCGAGCACGCGCCCCTGAGCCTGGAGAACGTGCAGGCCCAGCTGCGCACGATCGCCGGCTACGGCGTGCCCGTGATGACGCGGGTGCCGTTCCTGGACTGGATCAGCATCAAGCAGTACCTCGATCTGGGCGCCCAGACCCTGCTCGTGCCCATGATCGACACGCCCGAGCAGGCCGCCGAGGCCGTCCGCGCGCTGCGGTACCCGCCGCACGGGGACCGCGGCGTCGGCTCGGCGCTGGCCCGCTCCGGCCGCTGGAACCGGATCGAGGGCTACCTCCAGCACGACGACGAGCACGTCAGCCTGTTCGTGCAGATCGAGACCGTGCGCGGCGTGGAGAACGCCGCCGCGATCGCCGCGGTGCCTGGAGTGGACGGCGTGTTCGTCGGCCCCTCGGACCTCTCGGCCTCCATGGGGCTGATCGGCCAGCAGAGCCACGCGGACGTGGTGGCGGCCGTGCGGCGCGTGATCGAGGCGTGCAACGCCGCGGGCACCACCGTGGGCGTCAACGCGTTCGTCACGGACCAGGCCCAGGCCTACGCCGACGCCGGCGCGGACTTCGTGAACGTGGGCGCCGACGTCGCCCTCATGGCCCGCGGCGCCGAGGCCCTCGCCGACCGCTGGTGCCCGGCCCCGCAGGCCGACGGCGACGCCGCGGCGGACGGCTCGGCCGCCCCCCGCGCGTCGTACTGAGGGGCGGGGGCGCCGCCTCACCCTCGCCTCCTGCCCGGCGGCCGCTCGACGCGTGTCCCGCCAGCGGGCGGGCCGTAGCGTGGGGCCCATGCCCGCGCCCACCCTGCACCACCGCTTCGCCGACCGCTTCCCCGAGCTCGCCCTGCCCTGGCAGGCCCAGGAGACCGACGGCCCCGAGCTGGTGCTGCTCAACGCCGGGCTGGCCGAGGAGCTCGGCCTGGACGCGGACTGGCTCGCCTCCGACGACGCCCTCCGCCTCCTCACGGGTGAGCGGCCGGGCCCGGAGGCGAAGCCGGTGGCGCAGGCCTACGCCGGCCACCAGTTCGGCCACTACTCCCCCCGCCTCGGGGACGGTCGCGCGCTGCTGCTGGGAGAGCTGGTCCCGCCGCGGCGCACCCGCGACGCCGACGACGCGCCGCAGGTCCTGCCCACCTGGCGCGAGCTGCACCTGAAGGGCTCCGGCCGCACCCCGTTCGCCCGCGGTGACGCGGACGGGCAGGCGGTCCTGGGCCCCATGTTGCGCGAGTACGCGGTGTCCGAGGCGATGCACGCCCTCGGTGTGCCGACCACGCGCGCGCTGGCCGTCGTCGCCACGGGGCGCCCCGTGCATCGGGCGGGGTGGCAGCCCGGCGCCCTCCTCGCCCGCACGGCGGCCTCCCACCTGCGCGTGGGCTCGTTCCAGTACGCCGCCGCGCTGCCCGAGCGGGCCGACCCCGTCGCGGTGCTGCGCCGGCTCGTGGACGAGGCGATCCTTCGCCACCACCCGCACGCCGCCGAGGCGGAGAACCCGGCGCTCGCGCTGTACGAGGCGGTCATCGCCGCGCAGGCCGAGCTGGTGGCCCGCTGGATGCTCGTGGGCTTCGTGCACGGCGTGATGAACACGGACAACATGACCCTCTCCGGCGAGACCATCGACTACGGCCCGTGCGCGTTCCTCGACGCCTTCGACCCGGCGGCGTCCTTCTCCTCGATCGACACGCAGGGTCGGTACGCGTTCGGCAACCAGGGGCCCGTGGCCGCATGGAACCTCGCGCGCCTCGGCGAGGCGCTCGTGCCCGTGCTCGACGACGACGCCGGCCGGGCCGTCGAGCTCGCGCAGGAGGCGCTCGGCGGCTTCCAGGCGACGCACCTGGCCGCGTGGCGGGGCGGGCTGCGCGCCAAGCTGGGGCTCAGCGAGGAGGTGACGGACGCCGACGTCGCGGCGCTCACCGACCGCCTGTTCCCCGTGCTGGCCGCCGCGCGGACCGACTGGACGGGCTTCTGGGTGCGGCTGGCGGAGCACGTCCCCGGGGGCGAGGGCGGGGGCGCGCGGGGCGAGGGCGGCGCCGGACGGAATGCCCGGCGGAGTGCCGGAGCGGGCGAGCCGACGGCCGCCGCGCTGGCGGAGGCGCAGATGCTGGTCCCGGGCGCGGCCGACCCGGCTGCCGTGGCCGCGTGGCTGCGCGACTGGCAGGCGCTGGGCCCCGACGCGGGCCGGATGCGGGCGGCGAACCCCGTCTACATCCCGCGGAACCACCTGCTCGACGAGGCCCTCACCGCCGCCGAGGACGGGGACCTGGGGCCGGTGCACCGCCTGCTGGAGGCCGTCACCGACCCGTTCACCCCGCGCCCGGGCCTCGAGCGGTACGCCGCGCCGGGCCCGTCGGACGCGGCCCCGTTCGTGACGTACTGCGGGACGTGAGGCGGGGGCGGCGGGAGCTCCCCCACTCCCGCTCCCCGCTCCCCGTCCCTGCCCCCACTCCCACCGCCCCACCGCTTTCGTGTGGGAAACGGGAGCCTCCCCACCCCTTTCGTGTGGGAAACGGGAGTTCCCGTTTCCCACACGAAAGGGGTGAGGGACGAAAGCTCCTCCTCACCCGGGCGTGTGGTGGGGCGCGCCCCCTCACCCCCGGGCGAGCGACTTCAGCGGCACGGTCGGGTCGGCGAGGGCCTGCGGGTCCACCACGATCCCGCGGTCGATGATGCGGCGGGCCGCCTTGACGGCCATGGGGTCGTCGATCGACGCCGCCCCGCGCATCCGCCCCTCGGCGTCGAGCACGAAGCTCGCCACCACGGCGCCGCGCGCCTCGCGGTCCACGCTCGCCCCGCCCGCGGGCACGGCCATGTCCCCCACGGCCTCCGCGTGGCAGCCGTGCCGGTCGGACCAGAGCCAGGGGGCGCCGGGCGGCTCCGGGTCCTCCCCCAGGAGCGCCGCGGCGGCGGCCGCGCCGGAGCGCAGGGCCGGCTCCCAGTGCGGCGACGGCCCCCACGCCGAGCCGGTCGCCCGGGCGGCGTCGCCCACGGCGAGGATCCCGGGCACGCTCGTGCGGCCGGCCTCGTCCACGAGGATCCCGTCCGCCACCTCCAGCCCGGCCTCCTCGGCGAGCGCCGTGTCCGGCACGGTGCCGCCGGCCAGCACCACGACGTCGGCGTCCACGGTCCGCCCGTCGCCCAGGTGCAGGCGGTGGGCGGCCGGCAGCGCGGCGCCGCCGTCGTCGTCTCGGTGCTCGATGCGCGCCACCCGACCGACCTCGACGGCCACGCCGTGCTCGGCATGCATCCGGTGCAGCCGGGCCGCGAGCGCGGGCCCCACGGCGCGCAGCGCGGGCGCGTCCGTGGAGGTCACGAGGGTCACGCCGGCGAGGGCCTGCCGCGCGGAGGAGGCGGCCTCGGCGCCGGTGAACCCGCCGCCGACCACGGCCACCTCCGCCCCGAAGTGCAGCCGCTCGCGCAGTGCGTCGGCGTCGGAGCGCGTGCGCAGCGTGATCAGGTCCGGGTGCGTCGCGCCCTCGACGTCCAGGGGCCGGGGGCGGCCGCCCGTGGCGAGCACCACGGCCTCGGCCTCGAGCACGCGCCCGGAGGCGAGCTCCACCCGGTGCGGCACGGGGTCGCCGTCGGGGTGGGCGCCGCCGGGCGTCAGGCGCACGGCGGCCTCCTCCACCAGCTCCACGTCGTGCTCGGCGAACCAGGACGGCGGCGCGAACAGCAGCCGGTGCGCGTCCGTCTCCCCCGTCAGGTAGTCCTTGCTCAGCGGGGGCCGGTCGTACGGCACGCCCTGCGGCTCCACGAGCGCGAGGGACCCGGTGTGGCCGCGGCGGCGCAGCTCGCGGACCGCCCCGAACCCGGCCACGCCGCCGCCCACCACGACCACCGAGGCGGGCGCGCCCGCCCGCGCGTCGACGTCGCCGCTCATGCGCCGGGGGTGAGGTAGAGCTGCCCGTCCCGCTCCTGGACCGGATGGGTGCCCACGGGCCGGGTGGCGGGCAGGCAGAGCGCCTCGCCGCTCTTGAGGCAGAACTGCGCGGAGTGCAGCGGGCACTCCACCTGCGTGCCTTCGAGCCAGCCCTCGGCGAGGGAGGCGTCCTCGTGGGTGCAGGTGTCGTCGATCGCGTAGAACGCGCCGTCCTCGGCGTGGAACACGGCGACGTCGTCGCTCGTCCCGGCCGTGGCCGCGGGGACGACGACGGCCTCCCCCTCCGGGATGTCCGCCGCCGCGCCGATGTGGATGGGCTCCGCCATGACCTGCTCCTCCTGTGCTCCGCCGGCCTCGCCGGTCCGTGCTCGTCTCCCGCCACGGTAGCGCCCGCCCCGGACGCCGCACGCGGGTTCGCGGACGGCGTGCGGCGGGCCGGCGCCCGGCGGGCGCCACCGGCCCGAGGAGCCCCGTTGCTGTGCGTTTCCCCCGCACGGAATGCGCTTGCACTGTGAACTTGGAAAATGGACGCTCCGTACCCGTGGAATAGACCGAATCCACAGTAGGAAATGGCCTGCGGCAATGCCCTTTCACGCTACGATCGCCGAGGCTCGGGCCGGATTCCCCGCAGGTCCTCCGCCGTCCTCGCCCCGGGCACGCCGTCTCGCCTCCCTCCCGCCCCGGGCTCCACACCTTCCGAAGGCACTCGCATGAAGCTCTCCGCGCCGCGCTCCGCGTCCCCCCGCCCGCTCGCCCCCGCCGTCGTGGTGGCGGCCCTGTCCGTCCTGGTGGGCGGTTTCGCCCCGCAGCAGCCCTCCCCGACGACGGCGGCACCCGCCCCCGCCTCCGAGGCCGGCGACGCCGCCGCCCTCCGCGCCCTCGCCTCCGCCGGCTCCGGGCAGGCCTCGGCGGCCGCCTCCGAGGTGCGCGGGGCCGCCGTGGCCGCCGTGCCCCAGGAGGGCGAGGCCCTCGCGGACGCGCCGGCCGGCGTCGTGCTCGGCGAGCCCGTGGTGGACCGCCCGTTCACCGTGGCCGCCGCCGTCTGGGACGCCGCCGCGGACCACGCCGTGGAGCGCGTGGAGATCCGCGTCCGCCAGGACGGCGCGTGGGGCCCGTGGCAGGTCCTGGAGCGCGCCGTGCTGCCCGAGGGCGCCGCGGTGACCCGCACGGGCACCGACCCGTTCGTCGCGTTCGGGGCCGACGGCGCCCAGCTGCGCCTCACCACCGCCGACGGCGCGGCCCCGGCCGGCCTCGAGCTGTCCCTGATCGACCCGGGCACCGCCGCCACGGACGAGGCGGTCGCCAGCGCCCACCCCGCCGTCTCCGCGGACCAGGCCGCCCAGGACGCGGCCCTGCCGCGGGGCGTGAAGTCCAGCGCCGTCGTCGGGGGCGCCGAGCCCGCGCCGGCCCGCACGGTCTCCACCGCCTCCGAGGCCCGGGCCCGGATCCTGCCGGACGTGATCACGCGCGCCCAGTGGGGCGCGGACGAGTCCTGGGCGCAGGCCTCCCCGCAGTTCGAGCAGGTGCGCGCCCTGACCATCCACCACTCGGCCGGCACGAACGACTACACGCGAGCCCAGGCCGTGGAGCAGATGCGCGCGATCTACGCGTACTACACGAAGACCCTGGACTGGGGCGACTTCCCGTACCACCTGATCACCGACCGGTTCGGCAACATCTACGAGGGCCGCCGCGGCGCCCTCGACGCCAACCCCCTCGGCACGCACGCCGGCGGGTTCAACACCGGCACCATGGGCATCTCGACGATGGGCAACTACGACGTCGTGGCCCCCTCCGAGGAGGTCGTCGACGCGATGGCCCGCGCCACCGCCTACTACCTGTACCGGGACGGGCTCGACCCGTACGGCCGCGTCGCCCTCACCTCCGGCGGCAGCACCAAGTACGCCGCGGGGACGCCGGTCACGGTGGACACGATCTTCCCGCACCGCACGACGTCGAACACCGCCTGCCCGGGCCGGCACCTGATGGCCCGGTTCGACGACGTCCGGGACCGGGCCGCGACGATCGCGGCGGCCGCCGGACAGGAGGCCCCCGCCCCCGAGCCCGAGCCGATCCCCACACCGGAGCCCGAGCCGGCCCCGACGCCGGAGCCCACGACGCCGACGACCTACACGGTCCAGGACGGGGACGGCTGGTGGGTCATCGCCCGGCGCACCGGCGTGCCCGCGGCCACCATCCAGGAGCTCAACGGCATGACCGAGTCCACCGTGCTGCACCCGGGCATGGTGCTGCGCCTGGTGGCCGACGTCTCCGCCCCGGCCCCCACCCCCGTCACCACGGGCACGTACACCGTCCGGCCGAACGACGGCTGGTGGGTCATCGCCCGGCGCACCGGCGTGCCCGCGGAGGAGCTGCAGCGCCTCAACGGCATGACCGCGGACACCCTGCTCCACCCGGGGATGGTGCTGATCACGGCCGCAACGGCCCCGGCGCCCGCTCCCGCGCCGGCGCCCGCTCCCGCGCCGGCGCCGGCCCCGGGCACCTACACCGTGCGCGACGGCGACGGCTGGTGGGTCATCGCCCACCGCACCGGCGTGACCATGGAGACCCTGCAGCGCCTCAACGGGATGACCGCGGACACCTTGCTGCACCCGGGGATGGTCCTGGTCACCGGCCAGAACGCAACCGCGTCGGCGCCCGCCCCGGCCCCCGCCACCTACACGGTGCGACCGAACGACGGCTGGTGGATCATCGCCGACCGCACCGGCGTCTCCATGGCCGAGCTGCAGCGCCTCAACCGCATGACCGCCTCGACCCTGCTGCACCCCGGCATGGTCCTGCGCATCGCCTGAGCTCCGGACTCCCGCCGGGAGGCTCCCGTTTCCCGCACGAAAGCACCCCGGGAGGCTCCCGTTTCCCACACGAAGGCGACCGGGGCGGGGAGGGTCACCCCTCCCCGTCCCCGTCGGCGTCCGGCAGGCCTCGTCAGCCCTCGACCTTCTCGAAGCGCACCCCGGGGTGGCCCTCCTCGAGCTCGTCCCAGGTGATGCCGTGCAGCTCGCGGACCTTGACCACGCCGGTCTCGTCCAGCAGGAACACGCCCTTGTCCGCGTAGATGCGGGAGACGCAGCCGACGCCGGTGAGCGGGAAGGTGCACTCGGCCAGGAGCTTGGGATCGCCCTTCTTGGTGAAGAGGTCCATCATCACGTAGGTGTCCTTGGCGCCGATGGCCAGGTCCATCGCGCCGCCGACGGCGGGGATGGCGCCGGGCTTGCCGGTGGACCAGTTGGCCAGGTCGCCGGTGGCGGAGACCTGGTAGGCGCCGAGGACGCACACGTCCAGGTGGCCGCCGCGCATCATCGCGAACGAGTCGGCGTGGTGGAAGTACGCGGCGCCGGGCAGCTCGGTGACCGGGATCTTGCCGGCGTTGATGAGGTCCTCGTCCACCTGCTCGCCCTCGGCCTCGGGGCCGAAGCCCAGCATGCCGTTCTCGGTGTGCAGGGTGACGTTCTTCTCGGCCTCCAGGTAGTTGGAGACCGTGGTGGGCTGGCCGATGCCCAGGTTCACGAAGGAGCCGGGGGCGATGTCCGCGGCGATCACCTTCGCCAGCTCGTCCTGGGTCAGCGGGGCGTCGGTCTGGGTGAAGCTCATGGCGCTCCTCACTTCCCCTCTGCGGCCTTCTCGGCCGCGGTCTTGGTGGCCGCGCACGGCTTGGGCTTGCCGGCGGCCAGGGCCTCGCGCTCCTCGCGCTCCTTCACGCCGGACTCGGTCTCGATCCGCACGATCACGTCCGTGTAGATGCCGGGGGTGATCACGTGCTCGGGATCGATCGGCTCGTCGCGGACCTCGTCCACCTGGACGACGGTGTGCTCGGCGGCGGCGGCCATGATGGGGCCGAAGTTCCGGGCGGTCTTGCGGTACACGAGGTTGCCGTGGCGGTCCGCCGCGTAGGCCTTGATGAGGGCCACGTCGCCGCGGATCGGGGACTCCAGCACGTAGTGCCTGCCGTCGATCTCGCGGACCTCCTTGCCCTCGGCGAGCTGGGTGCCGTAGCCGGTGGGCGTGAAGAAGCCGCCGATGCCGGCGCCGCCGGCGCGCAGGCGCTCGGCCAGGTTGCCCTGCGGCACGAGCTCGAGCTCGATCTCGCCGGCGCGGTAGGCCTCGTCGAAGTGCCACGAGTCGGACTGACGGGGGAAGGAGCAGATGATCTTGGCGACCCGGCGCTCCTTGATGAGCAGGGCGAGGCCGGCGTCGGCCTGGCCCGCGTTGTTGTTGACCACCGTGAGGCCGGTGGCCCCGGACTCGAGCAGCGCGTCGATCAGCTCCATCGGCTGGCCGGCGTTGCCGAACCCGCCGATCAGCACCGTGGCGCCGTCGGTGACCTGGGAGACGGCCTGCGCGGCCGTGTCCACGAACTCCAGCATGGGGACTCCTGGGTGTGAGGGGGACGGAAGAGGTCTCGGGGCGGCCGGCTCAGCGGGCGTCCACGTTCTCCAGGACGACGGCGATGCCCTGCCCGACGCCGATGCACAGGGCGGCCACGCCCCAGCGGTCGCCGGTGTCCTGCAGGCGGCGGGCCAGGGTGCCGAGCACGCGGGTGCCGGAGGCGCCGAGCGGGTGGCCCACGGCGATCGCGCCGCCCCAGGCGTTCACGATCTCCGGGTCCACGCCCCACGCGTCCAGGCAGGCGAGGGACTGGGCGGCGAAGGCCTCGTTGAGCTCGACGGCGGCCACGTCCTTCCAGCCGATGCCGGCGCGCTTCAGGGCTAGGTTCACGGCCTCGACGGGGGCGTAGCCGAAGAAGTCCGGCTCGTTCGCGGCGGTGGCGCGGCCGGCGATGCGGGCGATCGGCTGCAGGCCGAGGATCTCGGCACCCTTCTCGGAGCCCAGCAGCGCGGCCGAGGCGCCGTCGTTCATGGGCGAGGCGTTGCCGGCGGTGACGGTGCCGTCCTCCTTGCGGAACACGGTGCGCAGGCCCGCAAGGGTCTCGGGGGTGGAGTCCGGGCGGACGGTCTCGTCCCGCTCCAGGTCCGTGCCGGGGACGGCGGCCACGAGGGAGTCGTAGCGGCCCTCGTCCCAGGCCTTCGCGGTGAGCCGGTGGGATCGCGCGGCGAACTCGTCCTGGCGCTCACGGGTGATGCCGAAGCGCTCGCGCAGCCGCTCGGTGGACTCGCCGAGGGAGATGGTCCAGTCCTTCGGCATCGCGTCGTTGATCAGGCGCCAGCCGAGGGTGGTGTTCACGGCCTCGAGGTTGTGCAGCGGGAAGGGGCGGTTGGTCTTGGGCAGCACCCAGGGGGCGCGGGACATGGACTCCACGCCGCCCACGAGCATGACGTCCGCCTCGCCGGTGTTGATCTGGCGGGAGGCGATGATCGCGGCGTCCAGCGAGGAGCCGCAGAGGCGGTTGACGGTGGTGCCGGGGATGGTCACGGGCAGGCCCGCCAGCAGCGAAGCCATGCGGCCCACGTTGCGGTTCTCCTCGCCGGCGCCGTTGGCGTTGCCGAACACGACCTCGTCGATCCGGTCCGGGCGCGCCCGGTCGGTGCCCGCCTCGATCGGCCGGCCCTTCAGCTCGTCGGCCACGTCCTGGGCGCTCTCGCGGCGCAGGCCCTCGAGGCCGGGGGCGCGGTCCACGATCGTGCGGATCACGTGGGCGGCGAGGTCGTCCGGGCGGGTGCCGGCGAGCTTGCCGCCGATCTTGCCGAAGGGCGTGCGGACGGCGTCGAAGACGTAGGCGTCGGCGAGGGTCATGGCGGGGTCTCCTCTGCGGTCGGGTCCCGGTCTCGGGTCTCGTCGGCCACGCTAGGCCGGGCCCCGGACGCAATACCAGGGATGTGCGCCATGCGCACGTCTGTTCGCACAGCGAACGCTAGGCTGGCCGCATGGCCCCCGCTCCCCCGCACGACGACGCCGCCCCGGCCCACCCCGAGCCGCCGGTCCGCGCCCTGGCCACCGGCCTGGCGGTGCTGCGCTCCTTCACCCCGGACCGCGCGTCGCTCACGGTCTCGGACGCCGCCGCGGCCGCCGGGACCACCCGGGCCACCGCCCGCCGGGTCCTGCACACCCTCGTCCACGAGGGCTACGCCGTCCAGGAGGGCCGCGACTTCCGGCTCACCCCCCGCGTCCTCGAGCTCGGCCACGGCTACTGGACGGGCACGTCCCTGGCCGAGATCCTGCGCCCGGTGCTCACCCGCGCCTCGCAGGAGCTGGAGCAGTCCTGCTCGGCCGCCGTGCTGGACGGGCCGTTCCTGCTCTACATCGCACGCGTGCACACGGAGCGGATCATCCGGGTGAACCTCGACGTCGGCACGCGGATGCCCGCGTTCCTCACCTCCATGGGGCGCGTCCTGCTCGCGGACCTGCCCCCGGCCACGGTGCGCCGCGTGCTCGAGGCCGCACCGCGCACCCCGCGGACCGTCACGGACGTGGAGGCCCTGCTCGAGGAGATCGCCCGGGTGCGCCGGCAGGACCACGCCGTGGTCACGGCCGAGCTGGACGAGCACCTCAGCTCCGTGGCCGTGCCGGTGCGCGGGCCGGACGGCGCCGTCGTCGCTGCGATCAACACGGCGCTGCCCCACCGCACCCCCGGGGCGGCCGGGCCGAGCGCCGACGAGCAGACGCGCGCCGCCGTCGCCCAGGCCCTGCCGGTGCTGCGCGAGGCGGC